>JALOKO010000464.1 GCA_025456495.1 Bryobacterales bacterium
TGATTGTCGACCGCACCCTTGTCACTATTTGGGTAGCGAATTTCGGGTAGCCGACGCGTTCATCACGTCTATTCCCAAATCCCCGAAAGAATCTCTAAACCACGTTCCCGCAATCACTTACAGCCACACCGGCCCCGTCCATCCCGGCCCCACTCATCCACGTCCGCCGGACGGCCCGCTACCATCACGACGGATGCACAGGTAGGCCCCGCCGTCCCGCGCAGCGCCCAAATCCCGAGTCCCCAGTCGCGCAGCGACGAAACCTAGCGGCAAAGCCGCGCCGCCCCCGCGTCCGACAGCCAGCGCATATCCCGCCAGGGTGCCTCCCCAAGGAAAGCCCCGCGACCTAAGCCCGAGGAAGCGGCTTCCCTGCATAGCCAGCGGGTAAACAATGGGAAGCCCTTTCGTCCCCGAACCCTTTTCAGGACATACAACATCTTGTATACTTCCGTTGTGGACGCTTCCAAACCTGTCGAGTTTTTGGGCAGTTCCTTGGAAGACCTTCGCGAATTCCCGCCGACGGCTAGGCGGGAGGCTGGTCACCAGTTGGACCAAGTACAACGTGGCCGTGAGCCGGACGACTGGAAGCCCATCACCACGGTGGGTCCGGGTGTCAGCGAGATTCGAATTCGCGATGAGTCCGGAGCGTTCCGGGTCCTTTACGTGGCGAAATTCGCTGACGCAATCTACGTGCTTCACTGCTTCCAGAAGAAGACCCAGAAAACCAGCAAGGCGGACGTCGAGCTTGCCTGCACACGTTACCGCGAGTTGCTGAAGGAGCTAAGACCTTGAAGAAACAACGGTTCTCTAGTGTTTGGGACGCCATTGAAGACACACCCGAGCAGGCTGCCAACATGAGGTTGCGCTCGGAACTGATGACCGCGCTCAAGGATCACGTGAAGCGCTCCGGTATCAGTCAGATCGAAGCGGCCGGGCTTTTCGGCGTCACGCAGCCGCGCGTGTCCGACCTGATGCGTGGCAAAATCAACCTGTTTGCGCTCGATGCCCTCGTTAACATGGCGACAGCGGCAGGCTTGCGCATCGAAATGCACGTGCTGGAATCTGCCTAGTGGGGAATCCCTTGCGAGTCTTCCACGTCTCCGAAACTGCCCGCACTGGCCGACCGGAGGGCAAATGGGTCCAGGCTATGAGCCTGTCGGAGATTGACCCATCATTGGTTCATCCCGGAATCATTTCCTGGCGGCTTTGTTCCGGACTGGTGCATCCAATGCGTAGATGCGGAGATTTCGAACCTCTACTCTCGATCAGCCCCTGCTGCTGGCCCCGGCCCTGCAGGACTGGCTGCCGGAAGATCATCTGGCCCGCTTTATCGCCGAAGTCGTCAGCGAACTCGACCTTAAGCCAATCCTCGATTCCTACCATCGCAAGAACAACCGCGGCGCCGAGGGCTATCACCCGGAGATGCTTACCCGCCTGCTGCTCTATGGCTACGCCACCGGCCTCACCAGCTCACGCCGCATCGAGAAGGCCACCTTCGAGAGCGTCCCCTATCGCTACCTCGCCGCCGACCAGCACCCCGATCACGACACCATCTCCGACTTCCGCCAGCAGCACCTGGAAGCCCTCGCTAAACTCTTCGTTCAGGCCCTGCAGTTGTGCAACCGGGCCGGCCTGGTGAAGCTCGCCAACGTGGCCATCGACGGCACCAAGCTGAAGGCAAGCGCCAGCTACCATCGCGGCAAGACCCACGCGCAGATGAGCGAGGAAGAGGAGCGGCTCACCGAGTTGGTGAAGCGCTGGATGGCCGAGGCGGAGCAGGCCGATGCCGCCGACGATGCGCGCCTGGGCAAGGGCAAGAAGGAAGAGGATCTGCCCGAGAAACTGGCCAACGCCGAGCAGCGGCTGGAGCGTATCCGCGAGGCCAAGAAGGAATTGGAAGAGGAAGCGGCGAAGCGAGTGGAGGAAGCCAAGCGAGACTTTCCGCCACGGAAGCGAGGGCGGAAACCGAAGCAGGGAGCGACGCAGGAGCCACTCACACCGGACCAACAGCAGGCTCGCGATAAGTACAAAATCCGCCTCAAAAAGGCCCGCGACAACGCCAAGCAGCCCACGCGCCGCTACAACTTCACCGACCCCGAGAGCCGCATGATGATGGACAAAGGGCAGCGCCATCTGGTCTACGGCTACAACGCGCAAGCCGCGGTGGACGGGCACACGCAGTTGATCGTCAGCGCGCAGTTGACGCAGGAAGAAACCGACCATCGAATGCTGCTGCCGATGGTGGCGGCGGTGGAAAAAGCGATGGGTGCCAAGCCCGCGGCGATCACGGCCGATGCGGGTTACTGGGACACGGAAAACATCAACAGCGAAGCGCTGAGCGGCATGCTGGCTCTGGTGAGTCCGGATGGCGGCAAGAAGAAAAGCGGCGATGCGGAGGCAAAGATGCGGCGCTCCAACCCAACGATGGAACGCATGCGGGAGTTGCTGAAGACCGACGAAGCGAAGGCACTTTACGCTCAGCGCAAGACGATTGTGGAGCCGGTGTTCGGGCAGATCAAGCAAGAGCGCGGCATCCGCGAATTCCGGTTACGAGGGCTGAAGAAAACGAAGGCGGAATGGCAGCTAATCTGCCTGACGCACAACCTGCTGAAGCTCTATCGCCACGACTGGCTACCCAAGCGGGCCACAGGAAAGCCAGGAAGCCCCACGGAGAAGAAAAACGGGCAAAAATCATCCCGAAAAACGTCCTGCGGGGTGAAATCCGAACGAGATCGTGAAAACCGCATGCAAATAGGGGCAAAGCCGAGAAATTACTGCGCCCATCGATGGAGGCGAGGGGGCTGCAGGGCATGAGTTGGGATGTTCATTCCGACAGGCTCATAACCTGATCCCGAGTTTCCTGATCCCGCATTTCCAAAACTTTTCCCAGATCCGGACAGCCGCATGATGATGGACAAAGGGCAGCGTCATCTGGTGTACGCCTATAACGCGCAAGCGGCCGTGGATGGGCACGCGCAGGTGATCGTCAGTGCGAAACTCACGCAGGACGAGACCGACTATCGAATACTGCTGCCGATGGTGGAAGCAGCAGAGCAGGCGATGGGCACCAAGCCCGCGGCAGTAACGGCGGACGCCGACTATTGGGACACGGAGAACATCAACAGCGAGGCCCTGAAGGGGATGCTGGTGCTGGTGAACCTGGATGGCGGCAAGAAGAGGGCCAGCGACGAGGCCACTCCACGGCGTTCGAATCCGACCATGGAGCGGATGCGGGAACTGCTGAAGACGGACGAGGCGAAGGCGGTATACAAACAGCGCAAGGCGATCGTGGAACCGGTGTTCGGGCAGATCAAACAAGAGCGTGGCATCAGGGACTTCCGCTTACGCGGGTTCACGAAAACGAAGGCGGAATGGAAGCGGATTTACCTGACGCACAACCTGCTGAAGCTCTATCGTCACGAGTGGCTGCCTAAGCGGACGAATACAGAGCCGGGAAGCCCGATCGCAAAGGAAAACGGACCCAAATCGACCCCAAAAACGGTGCTGCGGGCGAAAACACCGAGTCGGTGTGCCACAAAGAGCAGAACCGCCCGACGACGCCCGGAGGGACTCTACCCCTTGGCACTCCTGTCAGGGCCGCTGGGGGGCCATTCATTCCGACAGGCTCGTAACCTGATCCCGAGTTTCCCGGAAGTTTCCCGAAGGCGGCGAAAGAAAGAACTACTACCGGCGCCCACCAGAGAGACGACCCCCATTTCGGAGACGTACTGAGCGAGATACCTCACACCTTGCACCGCTGACGCAATCCAAGGCGCTATTCCCCTTCACCGCAATGGCATCGTGGAGATCTTGGGAGATTTCCACGTCGAATCGTCGCTTAATCTAAGGGTCACGGCCTTTTCCTTTCCGCCGATCCGGTTGCTCTCTGAGGCTTCGCGGTGCGTGGCGTGGATGTGGTAGGCATCGCCGGTGACTCGTTGATGGTGGCCACATGGCCTCCGGAGGCGGTCTTGACCGTGATCGACTCTAGGCGACACAGATAGAGTGCCAGTTTCAAAGGTCTGTCGTCTTTGCCTTCCGGGGCCACTTCAGCGGACTCTACATCCTCGACGGTAAACACCACAGTGGCAGTCAGGTACTGGTTGCTGACATCCAGTTTCTCGGCTTGCGCTTGCGCCAAGGGAATGCCTCCAATCTTCAATTCCCGATCAAAGGCAAATAGTTCTAACGGCCAGATGTCACCGGCTTCAAGAAGCGAACGCCATCGCTTTCCAGGGTTCTCATTGACTCTACGAGAAAAACGGAATGCTGCATCGCGGGAAGCGATTTCGCCGCTTCTCTGGAGCTGCAGAACCTTGTGTCGTTTTGACCCGTACCAGTAAACATGCCTTCCCCGCTCACCCGGAAGGACTGGCCACTTGGGCACCAAGGACTTCATGTCAAGCAACGGTCCTGAGTCGGCGACGAACTCGTATCTGCCGTTAAAGTCTCGCGCTGTTCCTTCCTTCAGGAAGCGAACCTGTCCGGTGGAAAAGTCGTAAGCGGCCCCTGGAAGCAGGATGTCGAAGTGAAGACGGGAAGGAACCTTACCCGCCGCAGCGTCAAGGTGACTCTTGAAGACCGGCGCCAGTTCCCTTGCGGCAAACTCCGCATTCCGGTTTATGATCGCTTCTTTCGAGAATACGAATGCCTCGACGACTTTGCCTGAGTCGTTAGTGCGGTCATCCCAACCGGGCTGCTGGCGAACGAAGGACCAGTCGTTAGCCGGGTCCAGGAATGTGTCCAGAACTGGCCCATTGGCGAGTTTCGCATTTTCGCCTACCAGTTTTTGCCATTGAAAGAAGAACTCCGTCGGTTTGGAATGACCCGCGCCTGGAATCCGGCCCGCGCGCGGGCGGTTGGTATCCAGCAATTCCCAGGTATTGATCTCCGCGTACAACTGGTTCATCGTCAAGCTGATGAGATCGCTTTCCTTTAGGATCTCCGGCTGGTGATGGTATGCCAGTAGATTCAGTCTGTAGCCTGAGAGCGGGGAACTGGGCAAAGGCGACGCGGAGCGAACCGAAGGCTCGTCGGGTTGCGCTTCTGAAGGCCGACGATCACTTGGAAACTTGTAGATTACGTGTTTTCGATCCATTGACAGCACTCGGGCTGCCCTGGCGCGCGCGACGAATGTGGGGCTCTTCGCTCCGGCGGCGCCACGGCGCTCCATGAAGGCCGCTTCTTCGACATCGGCGATGACTTCCAAAATCGCAAGAGGCTGCAGAGCAGGACTGTCCGTCTTGAGACGCAATTGCTCGGCTTGGTCAGTATCCATGGGGAGCGTCGCGAAGCCCTGCGTCCCCAATAGACGGATCACAAGCGCCTTGCTCCTTACCTCGCCATTGATTCGACTCAGGTCCAGATCGGCTGGCGCGCACCAATCCCTGCCGGGTCCGGCAACGGATCCGTACTCAATTCCAACAACAAAAGAAGACTTCTGCGCAGCCATAGCGAACTCCGGGGACGCGCCCTGGTAAGGCAGGAGGCTGATCGCACGCGAAACAGGGACTAAGGGATATTGCTTTTTCTCAAAGTCGTATTCCCCGATGTTAACCACAGTCCAGAATCGATACCGGCCTGACTTGGGCCAAGATGGGGCCTCCTGCAGCAACTGCCTAAACTTGGTCTGCACCTCAGCCATGCGTTTGCGCTTGGCGAATTCGTCACCACGAACGCTGTAGACTGCCGTACACTCCGGGGTGCCGGCCGGCGGCAAGACAAAATAGAGATACGCCATCGTTGCCATCCCGGGATCATCGCGGTAGAACTCACCGTGGGCCGCCAAAAGATGGCGGAGCAGCGACCCATAAGTAGGCTCTGGGGTTTCGTCAAAAAGCGGATCGGCGGCAGAGGGAAGAGGAATCTCCTGAAGACGAACCGGCTGGTTGGCAGGGGCCTCGCTGGTTACGGGCACCGTTGGGTCAGGAGGGGGAGGATCAGCAGGCGTCTTTTGCTGCCCTGTGACTACCCGGATTTTCTCCTTCGTCTGCCGTAGGACCTTGTCCCTCCACGAAGTGCCGGATTGCGCCGACACCTGAGTGGCCAAAAGGGTAGCTGTAAGGACCACTCCTAGGCAGGAGACAGTATTGATGTGCCGTGCTTGACCGAGTATCATCCTAGCTCCAGAAGTTGAAAATGCGCCTCAATATTCGACCCAAACAAGAGCCATCGATTCCGGCGGTAGCGGGGACCAATGCGCCGTGTTGCG
>JALOKO010000465.1 GCA_025456495.1 Bryobacterales bacterium
AGCCTGCCGTCAGGCCCCGTCGCAAGGCCGCCCGGCCCACAGAGGAACGCAGTGCTCGCGGACCATGGGCTCCAGTTCCCTTGGCGGTCCGGGGAGCAGGAAAAGCCACTGTTCCCCGTGTTGGACAGCCTGACCAGGGGCAGTGCCATGCGGGTTGGGAAGGACACGTGCACCGTCCAGAATAAAGGCTTGGCGGCGGTTGCGCTCAGTCATGGCGCGGTTGAACTTGCGAAAGCGGGTGGCAATGCCCTCCAGCACCTCGTCATCGAAGTGCAGGCTGCGACCGAGGGCGAGAGCGGCGCCGTCGCGGGTGAGATCGTCTTCCGTGGGGCCAAGGCCGCCGGACACAATCACCAGATCCGCGCGGGAGAGGCATTGCTGGATGGCCTCCGCAATCTCTTCGCGGCTGTCACCCACGATGCGCTTGCCGGTGACGGCGATCCCCAGGTTGTTCAGCTCCCGGGTGAGGAACAGCGAGTTGGTATCCACCTTCTCTGGCGTCAGCATTTCAGAGCCGATGGCGATGATTTGCGCGTTGGGCATACCTATGGGATCAGCAGGCCACGGATGTCGGCGTCGATGCGATAGATCGCATTGGTGGTGGCCACAAACATGGCGCGCGTGGGGGAAAAGGCAATCCCGACAATGTTGGGACCGGAGACAAACTGCTCCGCTTCGCCGGAGGGAAGGATGCGCACGATCCCCTTGCGTCCGCGCAATGAGCCCGCCACGTAGAGATTGTCGTGCTCGTCAAAGGCAAGCCCTTGCGGGCGTCCCAGACCACGGAAGAAGGCGGTGACATCGCCATGGGTATCCACCCGATAGACGGCATCGTAGCTGGATGTGGTGGGTCCGGTGACAAAGAGATCCCCCACGGAGTTGAAGGCCAGATGGTAGGCGCTTACGGATTGCTCCATGGTGGCGTAGACATAGATCTGGCGATCCGGACTGATCTTGAAGATGGTGCCGCTGCGGTCACCAACAAAGAGGTTGCCCGAGGCATCAAAGGCCAGCCCGGTGGCGACGCCCATTCCTTCCACCCACTGGGTCATCTGGCCGGAGGGGGAGATCTTGTAGATGACGCCGTCGAAGCGGCTGGAGGCGTACAGGGTGCCTTCGGCGTCGATGGCCAGACCGGTAGCGTTCATCAGATCCGACACGAACGGTTTCGTTTCGTAGGAATGATCGATACGGTAGATGGAAACGGGCGTCTTCTGGCCCCGGCTGCCGCTGAAGGTGGTGAAGATGTTCCCAAAGGCATCAATCGCGGGACTGGTGACCGGATGCAGGCTATCGGCAATCTGAATGCCAATGCCGCAGGAGAATGAGACGCGCTGGGCATCGGCCGTTTCCACCACCAGCTCACCAACAGTGGCATCGTCCGGCACGCGAACCATCAGGTAGGAATCTGAGCCCACGATGAGGGGCGCATCCACTTTGCCGAAACGGACCGCAGGCCGGTGCTGCAGGAAGAAGTGCTCTCCGCGCACCTGGAATTCGCCGCCGGTGATGGCGGCCATCGGACTCACACTGGCGATTTGGGGTCGCATAGTTTCCATTATCCTTCGCTTTGCCAACGGATGACGTTGGACTTGATGCAGATGGACGAAGCGGACTAAAACATCCACCACCGGCCGACGAGATGGAGACAGATTCCAGCGTACATGCCGGCGACAAGATCGTCGGCGACGATGCCCAGTCCACCCGGAAGCCGTTCGGCCTGGCGCACGGGAAACGGCTTGGTGATATCGAAGAGCCGAAACAGCGCGAAGGCCAGGCCGAAGGTGGCCCACGAAAAGGTCACCGCAAATGCCAGCGTCAGCCACTGGCCCAGCACTTCATCGACAACCACAGCTTGGGGATCCTTCCGGGAGTGGATCTGCGCGTAGCGCCCGGCTGCCCAGATTCCTGGACCCAGCAACAGCAGGCAGAGGCTGAGCACCCAGAATCGCCAGGAGGAAGCGCCCGTAACCAGAAGGGGCAACAACACCAGCAGAGCGCCCAGAGAACCGACGGTGCCGGGACCCCAGGGCCATTTCCCGCAACCGAACCAGGTGGCGACGGCGCGGGCGGTGAGGCTCGAAAGGCTACTGGGATTCATGGCCGGCACGGTCCTCGGCATCAAGATCCTTCAATGGTTCGGAAATCCGGTAGGCCTCGTCGGCCCAAAGACCAAGGTCAATCAGACGACAGCGCTCACTGCAGAAAGGCAGTTCTTTGCTGGTAAGGGCAACGGGCGTCTTGCAAATGGGGCACGGGATGGTTTTCGTGCTGGTCATCGGAATCCCAGCCTATCCTACGGGGACCGCCGCCGGGCGCACGAGGGGCTTTCCAGGGGCGCCGGACTTCAGGCTCTGGCTGACGCTGCGTCCACGCGTCGACGGGGCGCCGCCATTGGAGGGCAGGATGTTGAACATCACCTGGGAGGCTGGCAGGTGCTGCATACCGGGCTGGTCTACGATGCCGCCCACCAAGTCGTAATCGTGACTCTCTTCAATCCGGACTCGACGAATCTGGCCGGGCTTGACGTCGGTATCGTTGAAGTCATTCAGATAAACCACGCCGTCAATCTCAGGAGCCTGCCCCATGAAGCGGCCTTCCCACAGGAGTTCGGTTTCGGCCGAAGGACCTTCTACCAGCACCGAAAGCTCCGCGCCGACGTACTGCTTGTTCCGCTTGGCGGAGATCCGGCGTTGGATTGCCATCAGGCGGCGCTGGCGGTTGTAGATGGTGCGCTTGTCCACTTTGCCGTCCAGGTGAAAACTCTTGGAGGTGTCTTCGTCGGAATAACGGAAGACGCCCAGGTTATCCACCTGCGCGGCTTCGATGAACTGGCAAAGCTCTTCGAAGTCAGCATCGGTTTCGCCCGGGAAACCCACAATCATGCTGGTGCGAATGGTGACGCCGGGGATGGTGGCGCGCATCCGCTCCAACAGCTTCAGAAAAATGTCGCCGTTGGCGCCGCGCTTCATGCGCTTCAACACGGCGGCGCTGGCGTGCTGTAGCGGGATGTCAATGTACTTGCACAACCTGGGATGGGCGGCAAGCGTGTCCAGCAGATCCTGCGTCACGCGATTCGGGTAAGCGTAGAGGAAGCGGACCCAGGTTTCCTGTGAGGTGGGGATTTGCGCCAGGCGCTCCAGCAAGCGCGCGAGGCCGTCCTTGTGGCCAAGGTCACTGCCATAACTGGTGGTGTCCTGCCCGATGAGATTCACCTCGCGCACGCCCTGGGCGAAGAGGCGGGTGACTTCACTCACCACACTTTCGAAACGGCGGCTGCGGAAGCTGCCGCGGTATTGGGGGATGACGCAGAAGGTGCAGGGATGGTCGCAGCCCTCAATGATCTTGACGTAGGCGGAGTGGCGCGGGGTGGTGAAGACGCGCGGGGACAGGTCGTGGTAGAGGTAGGGCTCCACGGGGGCGCGCCCAGGGACAACCCCTTCGCAGAGGGGGACGATTTTGTCCAGTTCGTTCGTACCCAGAACGGCGTCCACTTCCGGGATCATCTCCTGGATCTGGTCGCGGAAGCGCTCCACCAGACAGCCCGCCACCACCAGGCGCTGCGCTTTACCCGACTTCTTGAATTCAGCCATCTCCAGGATG
>JALOKO010000466.1 GCA_025456495.1 Bryobacterales bacterium
ACCGTAGCCTCCTATGTGGGAAATGGCGCCCCCACGCTCATCCGGCGCTCCATGGGTGAAGGCTTTTCTGATACGCAACTGGCTGAGGCGCTGGAGGTGTTCGTCCATCGCTATCGTCACCACGCGCTGGATAACACCGTCCTCTATCCCGGGGTGCGCGGAACCTTGCGCCACTTACATCACGCAGGCGTCAAATGCGCCGTGCTCACCAACAAGCCCGTGCGCATCAGCAAAGAGATTCTGGACGGTCTGATGCTTACCGGGCGCTTTCTGCAGGTCTATGGCGGCAATTCCTTCGCCACCAAAAAGCCTGACCCCGAGGGCCTGCTGCGCCTGATGGCCGAAGCCGGATGTCGCCCCGACGAAACCCTCATGGTGGGTGATTCCCGCGTCGATATCGAAACCGCCCGGAATGCCGGATGCGCCTCCTGCGGGGTCACCTACGGTCTGCAGCCGGAGACGCTGCACGACCCCAAGCCGGACTTCCTGGCCGACGCGATCGCTGAGGTGGCTTTGCTGGTGCTGGGCGAACGCCTTACTGCGCCATCGCCGTCACCATCGCCGTCACCATCGCCATCGTCCTCAGCGGCTCAGCCATCCGCGCCCTGCGTAGCGTCCGCCGGATCCGTTACCCTGGAGTGAGTCCAGCCGCGCCCGTGTCGCCTGCTGCTTCCATCATGCGTTTGTTTCCACCCCAGCCTGGTCGGCTTCTGCTACTGCTATTGCTGCTGTACGCGCTGGCCTGCGTCCCCCTCATGCCGGCGCAATCCCGCGCCAGGTCGCGTGCTCAGGCCCGCGCGGTCCCGGCGGCGAAGGCTTCGCCGCTGTCCGTGACCAACCCAACGGTACAGCCCGGCGAGTCCGCCAAAGCCACCTATCCCGCCATGGACACCAATGGCGTTCCCGCACTGGTTCTGCATGGACAGCGCCCTGGTCCCATCATCGCTTACCTCTTTCATGGCTTCTCCACCGAAGAGGCCTTCTTTGCGGAGATGGATGCCATCTTCGGCAAGCTGAACCCGGCCCAGATGCAGGGCGCCGTGCTGGCGCTGTCCTTGCCTGGGCGTCCGCCCTGCGCGGACCAGTGCCCGGATGACACGCCCGACGTCTTCCAGCGCTTGGCCCCGTCGATCCTCAATGACTGCCGTTTTGTCGTGCAACTGCACCAGCAGCCGCTGGCCGACGCCTTGCCGCCGCACGCCTTCCTCTATCCGGCGACGGAAAACGCGAAGCTGGCCAACTACGTCGAGTCCATGGCCCGCGCCTCCCTGGTGCCACATCTGGTGACCATGGCCGCCCTGGAAGCGCCCGTCGAAGCGTTACAGCACCTCGCGCCCCAATCCATTGACCTGCAGCATCCCGCCATCAGCATCGAAACCGCCACCCTGGAGGGCAACTCCTCCCCGGCGGCTGTGCAGTTGCGCAAAGGGCTGGTAAACCTGCTGCACCACCTCAAGATGGCCCCCGGCGCTGTCAGTTGGCAGAATGCTGTCCAGCGGGTGCAGTTCAGCCAGTTGCGCGCGCGCCTCCTTTCCCACTAGCGGAGGCCTTCCGAAAGGGCAAGCCTAGCAGCGTGAACAGGACAATAGCCACAAACTCGCTGGTGAGGATGTACCACGGCCAGGGTCCGAAATAGTCCAGCAGCGATGGCTGCGAGGGCTTCGCCAGGAGGTACATGTAGTTGGTGTTCAGCCCGTAGTTCACCGCCAGCACCAACAACATAAAGCCGTTCAGCGCCAGGAACGAGCGCATCACCGCATCCGGGCGCGGCCGCATCAGGCCGCTCCACACCAGGTACAGCAGAATCACCACCACCAGCCCGTGCAACACGAAAAACGAGATCGTGAACGGGTCAGGGAAAGGTTCCAGGATGTCGGGCATCAGCATCGCCAGCGGTACGGCGGTCAAACCCCAGAAGTACACCACGTCCAGCAGCCATTGGTTCAGCGTCAGAATCACCAGCACCGTCAGCACGATGGAGGCATCACACAACTGCAGCGGTAGAATCCACTTCCAGCCCACGTTGTACCGCACCACCAACACGGTCACCCACAGGATGGTGGCGGCGGTCAGCAATCCAGCCAGGGTGTATTGAATGGGGCGTCTGGACCCCTCACGACGCCCGGCCAGCAGCGCCAGCCCGTAGGCCACCAGCGGGATCAACGCCAGCGCCGTCAGGTGGCCTGGTCCGAAGCGAGGGAAGCTGCCGTCCATGCTGCTACTGTAGCGCAGCTTCCGCGGCTCCAATGCGCTGCGGGTGCCCTCCGCCAGCCCACCGTGCAGCCTGTTTCGGGTCCCATACTAAATCAAATCTATCGATTTGGTAGAATTCAATCGAAGGAGCCTCTGATGTCTCTGCGTATCAACGACGAAGCCCCCAATTTCCGGGCCGCCACCACCCAGGGAGAGATCGATTTTCACCAGTGGATTGGCGACGGCTGGGCCATCCTCTTCTCGCATCCCAAGGATTTCACACCCGTCTGCACGACTGAGCTGGGCTACGTGGCGAAGTTGCGGCCGGAGTTCGCCGCGCGCAACTGCAAGGTGATCGGGTTGAGCGTCGATCCCGTGGACAGCCACGGCACGTGGGCGCGTGACATTGAAGAAACCCAAGGGGCTGCGGTGGATTTCCCCATGATCGGGGATCCCCAGCTTCACGTCTCCAAGCTCTACAACATGCTGCCCGCCGACGAAGGCGATTCCTGTGAAGGCCGCACCGCGGCTACCAACGCCACGGTGCGCACCGTGTTCATCATCGGCCCGGACAAGAAAATCAAGCTGATGATGAGCTACCCGATGACCACCGGACGCAACTTCGACGAGATTCTGCGGGTGCTGGATTCCATGCAACTCACCAGCCGCCACAAGGTGGCCACCCCGGTGAACTGGAAGAACGGGGACGATGTCATCATCGTTCCAGCCGTATCGGACGACGAGGCCAAAGCGCTGTATCCCGATGGCTTCCAGACGCTGAAGCCCTACCTGCGCGTCGTGGCGCAGCCCAAGTAACGCCCGGGGATTTCCATGTCCGCTTACGGTGTCACCGTGGCTTCGTTCAGCAACCGTCTCTGCGTGACGCGCCATTCGTTGGATTCCACATCGAAGGGTGCCGCCAGCCCCGCTAGCTCAAGCCGCTGCGCGTTGCGGTGATACACCCGTAAGGTTTGGTCCTGTGGCCGTACTGCGTCTGCCGCGCGACTTCCATAGTCTGGATTCGGCACCGTGAAATACTCGTTGTAGTCCCAGTCATACCGGTCCAGCACTTTGCACATCCACATCTGGAATCGGATGCGAACTGAGCCGTCTCCCTGTCTGGATCCTTCCACAAGCACCCGGCTCCGCAGTTGGAAGCCACGCAGCGAAGTCAGCAGGTCGCGTTCGGCCGGGGTTCCGCTACGTTGGATCCGCGCGATCTCCACAAGGCCAGATCCGACTTCCACCAAACTCTCGTAGGTCATCTCCAATGGCCCGCTCAGGTCCCATCGAGTAAACCCGGCATCGCCACGAATGCGAGGGAGCACCCCGGCCCAGCGGCTGCGTCCGCTGATGCGTGCTTGCTGCTGCGTGAGAAACACCGCCCGATGGTAATCCTGGACAGCAT
>JALOKO010000046.1 GCA_025456495.1 Bryobacterales bacterium
CGAGTAACTATGCAGGGCGCCGTTCGATCCACCGTTGTCGGCGTCGTGATTCAGTCCCAGATTGTGCCCAACCTCATGCGCGAAGCTGAGGTACACGCCACCCGCGTAGCCCTGATGGGTGACGCTAAACGCCCATGGCGCGAAGTTGCTGGGCGAACTGGTACACATGTAGGCCATGCCCACCGTGCCGCCCGAAAAGGGATGAGAAACCAGCAGTGCAACCAGGTCCGCACCGTACTCATTGCGTAGCGCGTGGACCTCATCCATCACGTTGTCGCTGGTCTGCCGCAGCGCGGACAAAGCCGTGTTGTAGCTCATGTTGCCCAGCGAATCATCGTAGTTCACCTGCACCGCGTGTACCAGGCGCAACTGCACCAACGCATTGCTGTTGGCGAACGCGGCGTTGCTCTCGGCAACAATCGTGTTGATGTGCGCCAACACGCCCGCGGTGCCGCCGCGCGCATCGCGCGTCCGGACGGTATACGCCATCAGCAGGTCCACCGTTTGCACAACCCCAGACCGGTTCGCCATATCCGTAGATGGTTGAAATTCCTTCGGAACCTGAATCCTGCTCGCCTTGGCGAAGCGCACCAATCCGTTCTCGTCCTCGTCCGGGATCACGTAATCGTCCGCCCCATCAGGATTTCCCTGGAAACGCACTTGGCGAATCTCGCCGCTGCCCGACGGATCGACAAACATGTCGTAGGACTCGCCGTTGGCCATCCGCACGGAACCGCTCAAGGCGCCTTCGTAGACCGTCAAGATCACCCGGTCCTCCGCCGAGTTACCCACCCAGCCGTGAACAATCAAGCCCACACCATCGTGGGTCGGCTCACGGCGCTCAATGCGCATCGGAAACTGCGTGTCAGCGAAGAGATTCAGTTGGACGGTGGCCGTGCCAGGCTCCGCGCCTTCCTGCGCCAGCGCTCGCACTGCACTCTTTTCCAGCCCGATTCCACGACTGCGTAGTACTTCAACCGGGTCCTTTTCGTTCACACGCAGGGAACCCGCAATCATTGAGCTGTTCTCAACAAACAACGCGGGAGGGCTAGAGGCGCCTTGCGCCATCAGGGCCGGGTAGCTTGGCAAGAGGATCGTGATGAGAACCACTAAACGATAAAGCTTGCTCAGTAATCTTGGCGTAAAGGAGGTCAACTTCTGGGTTTCGGCGGTAAGATTCTCAATCACGGTGAAGCTCCAATTCCATCTGCTTCCTGTTTGCCGCTCAGCGAAGAACCTGAAGTTTCACTCGGTTCCCGCGCTTGCGATCTGTTCATCATTTTGGCTGAGAATCGGCTTTACATGCGTTCGAAGGTACTATTCGTACCCACACGCAACAGCGCCACGAGGCCTCGCCGAGTCAGAAATCCTATATATTTTAATCCGAATAGGAGGTTTTCTCGGCATTTCGGCCAGATTACTGTGTTTCCGGGGTAACTTTACTGAGATGTCACTCGCATCTGGATTCCGGCACTCGTGCACATTCTACTCGCCCCCAAATTCGGAACCACTGGTACGCTCCGCCTCATCCTTCCCTGTTTCATACAGATAGAAGCCTCGTCGCGAACCGTGTAAGTCTTTCCTTCGGTGGGTAAAGTCTTCCCCTAGTACCTTCGTGGGCCGAAACGGGCGAAGCTAACCGCCTTCAGGAAGAAAGGGCGAAGTAGATCTGGTTTCAAAATGGAAGACCGGGGCATTTCCGCTAACCGATTCCGCATCGGAATCGCGCTTCGTCCCAACGCCGCCCTCAGATGCAAACGCACTATCAGTAGCCACAATCGCTCTCGGATGCTCCCGTGCCTGGAATCGGCCGCGGACCGTCGTAGCGCCAAGTGCTCCGCACCGGGCGCCGCACCGGAAAGTGGCCGATTTTCGCAAGATTCCGATTTCGGGAGTGATAAATCGCAATATCTGATACGCCAGGGCCTCCCGACGGCAGCCGATGGCCGAGGCCTCTACAATGAGAAGAACCCTTGGTCCGCCTGCCTGCGGCCTACTCCTTGGCGATGCCCATACAGCAACATCGGTTTTCCGTGCCGGGAATGGATTGCCCCAACGAATCGCGGGTCATCCGCGCTGCGCTGGAGGCTGTTCCAGGGGTGTGCGCCGTCCATATCGATTTGGTCCGCCAACAACTCAGCGCACATACGGATACCGCGCAAGCGTCCTCGGCCTTCCTGCAGAAGGTCCTTGCCGACTCCGGGTTTCCGGCGCAGCTCATGGACGACACAGAGACGGCCCCCGCCCCCGGCACGGCCCCCGCCCCCGTGGCCGGCGCGAATTGGAAGAGTCTGACGCCTGTGTTGGTTTCGGCTACGCTGCTGGCTGTCGGCGCCGCCCTGGAGGCGGGACTGGTCCCAGACCTGGGTGCGACCGCGCTTCCTGCCCGCATCCTTCTTGGCATCTCTTTGCTCTTCAGCATGCGCTCGTTCGTACACCGTGCCTTCAGCGCCCTCCGGCATCGCCACGCCGACATGAACACCTTGGTGACGATTGCGGCGCTGGGCGCGCTGGCATTGGGCGATTGGATTGAGGCCGCTCTGGTAGCGTTACTGTTTGCCGTCGCCCATCAGCTTGAGGCAGCAAGCGCTTCCCGCGTCCGTCGATCCATTGACGATTGCCTGGCGCATCTCCCCGCAACGGCCATCCGCGTGGACCCCTCCACCGGAGCGCTCACCGCAGTCCCCGTCCCCCAAGTGCTGGTAGACGATCTGCTTTTGGTGCATCCCGGGGAGCACATTCCTGCCGATGGCATCGTTGAGACCGGCTGGTCCGAAGTAGACCAGTCCGCGATGACGGGTGAATCCCTGCCCGTTACCGTATCTCCTGGCGCCACCGTCTATGCCGGCACGGCCAACGGACGAGGCGCACTGCGGGTCCGGGTAACTGCCCTCGCCAACCAGTCGCGCGCCTCCCAACTGGAGCAGGCCATCCAGCAAGCGCATGCGCTGCGTTCCGCCACGGAACGGTGGGTGGATTCCTTCGCGAGAGTCTACACTCCGGCGGTGCTGGGGTTGGCTGTCGTTGTGGCGACGCTTCCTCCGTTGCTCGGTTACCAATGGCAACAGTGGTTCTATCACGCGCTGGTTCTGCTGCTGATTGCATGCCCCTGCGCTCTGGTGATTGCAACTCCGGTGGCGATGGTCTCAGGCATTACGGCCCTGGCTCGAAAAGGGGTCTTGGTGCGCGGCGGGGAGGGGATTGAGCGGGCCGCGCGTGTGCGAGCGGTGGCTTTCGATAAGACCGGCGTCCTTACCCAGGGCGATCTTGAGCTCCGCCACATTACCTGGTGGTCAGCCGATAATTGTCCCGCCGACGGGTGCCCGGACGATGGAGGGCAACCCTTGGACAAGCTGCGGATGTTAGGCCGCGTACTGGCGGTGGAAGTGCTTAGTGAGCATCCTGCCGCGCGCGCCTTCGTCCGCTACGCGCAACAGGCCTTGCGCACCAGTACCGCGCAGCCTGCGACGGCTGACCGCTATCTCGCCTTGCCCGGCTTGGGCGGCGAAGGCATGGTGGACGGCGCCTGCGTATGGGTGGGGAGTCCCGTGCTGGCCGCGCAACGCGGCGCCTGGTCCAGCCAAGCGCAGGCATTGGCGGATACCCTTCCCGTTGCGGACAACTCGCTGATGACCGCAGGCTCCGGGAAGCAACTCTGGCTGATCGCTGCTCTGGGCGACTCACCCCGTCCCGAAGCCCGCAAGGCGATTCAGGACCTTGAGCGGATGGGCTTGACGGACATCGTCATGCTGTCTGGAGACCATCCCTCGCATTGCGAAGCCGTCGCGCAGTCGATTGGCATCCCGCGCTACCATGCCGGCTTGCTTCCTCAACAGAAACTGGCCGCGGTGCGTGCCCTGGAATCCTCTCACGGGTCGGTTGCGATGGTGGGCGATGGCCTGAATGACGCCGCCGCTCTGGCCGCCGCAAGCTTCTCTGTCGCCGTCGGCAGCAATGCCAGCCACCGCAGCGTCCAGGTTGCGGACGCCATCCTCTGGGATGGCAATCTCCGCCGGATTCCGCTCTTGCTGGCCCATGCCCGGCGGACCATCAGCACCATCCGTCTCAATGTGATCTTCGCCATCGCTTCCAAGGTGGTGTTTGCAGGATTCGCACTTCTCGGTTTCGCCACCTTGTGGATGGCCGTTCTGGCCGATGTCGGCGCCACCCTGCTGGTCACCGCCAATGGCTTGCGCCTCCTGCGCTCCGCTCAACCCATTGAAATGGAGACCAGATCAGAGGACATTGCGCCCAGAACTTCCTCGTGAAAGCGGTCGCAACCGACGCAGAGATTGCGGTATGGCTTCCCGGAAGGAAGCGTCGTCATGGAATTCTGCAGGAAGCGCTCCACGCTCCAACCATGCGCGATACCCATCCGTTCCGGATGCCCCATGGAAATGGCTTCGTACACCGGATTTCCCACGTGCCTTTGCAGGATTGCCTCCAGCGCTTCGGCGGCGACGTTCCCCAGCGGAAGCTTTGTCTTCAGACAGCACGGGTAGACGTTGCCATCCGGTTCAATCGACACTTCCGAGCCAGCATTCCGGTAGTCCAGGAACCCCAGTCCCCCAGACCAGCGGTTGCAGAAGTTGTCCCCCATCGATGCCACCGACAATTCGTTCTGCAAGGCCCGTCCTCGCGGCCAAAGCGGACCGATCCATGAGTCCGGGGTTGCGCCGAAAAAATGGAAATACTGCCTGCCTTGATGGCCCCCCGCAGCCATCTGCTTCGGGTCCTCCGGCGAGGGCATCATCCCTCTGGATACAAACCAGCCCAACAGCTTACTGCGCAGCCGCTCCTGCGCTTCCGGCGTGTCCAGCCCTTTATGATAGGCATCCAGCCCCGCAATCGATAGACTACGGACACCCAGCGCCAACAGCTCATCCAGAATCTTCTCCGTCAGGACATCTCCGGTAGTCTGCACCAGGATGTCCACGCCTCCCTGATGCCGGTATTTCTCCTGCAGTTGCCGGATGGCCGGATACAGCACGGGCTCACGAACAGCGTCCAACAGCACTTCGCCGCCGGCAAGGATGATGCGTCCGCGATGTTCCGTGGGCCGGCCCTGCGCGTCCAGCGTGTCCCAATCCAGGTAGCTCAGGCGCTCAGGCAGATTGGCGATCACCCGTGGCGCGGTCTCCCTGCTCTGCGCAATGACGGCCGCCAAGTCCTCCCCATGATACGGACGGAACCGGTCCTCATAGCAATGAACGCACGTGCGGTGGCACAAATAACAGATCACAAAATAGATGGATTCCATGCCCGTCCGCTTCCCTCTACCCATCTTCCCATGCGCGCCGAGTCGCCCCACCGCAACCATGCGCTGGCTCACGCACCCCCTGCGGCTGCGGAAAGCGCTCATGGCCGGAATCAATTTGTGAAATCAGAGGATCGGAATTCGAACGCAGTTGATCGGAATTCTTGCGAATGGACTGTAACAACTGAGGGGATTCGGCTAGAATTTGAAACGTAAGGTGCCAATTGAGCAGCTTCCCGCCCGGGCGTCCGTACCCAGCCTCACATCTGCCCGGGCGGTACTTTTTCGATCGCTTTCCATCCTGCATTTCGTGTTCCAATCTTTGTTTTCCCTTCCCGCCCCGCACTTTCGCTCCGTAAACGCCTGCCAATGGATGGCCTCAATGCCGATCTTCCCTTGAGGCCCTGCCCATCCAGACCCTCGTCCCACAAGTCTCCCGGTAATTTATCCATACCGCCCGGAAAAAATTCCTGCTGCTGTGGGGTCATCCCCCCTACGTCCAGCGAAAGAAGCTCCCTTGGGCCTGTCCCCCAAGCCAACCCCGGCCCCGAATCGGAGCCGACGGTGGCCTCCAGAACCGGCCAGAACCGTTACCACCCAAAAGCTCATCAAACTTAATATATGGATGAATGAATGTTTTGTATTTCTATCCGAAACTGTCTTGTAACAAGCTTCGCGGGTCTGATAGTCTGTATCCGCCATGAAACGGATCTTTTTATCCGCCATATCGCTTCTTGTGGTTAGTGCCATGTTGTTGGGCCAGGACCCGCGTGGCACCATCTTGGGCCGAGTAACTGATCCTTCCGGGGTTGGAATCCCGGGAGTGAGCCTTCGGGTGACGAACGAAGAAACAGGCGTTACGATCACCGCCAATTCCTCGCCAACCGGCGACTATCGGATTTCCTATCTCATTCCCGGCAGGTACCGGGTAGAAGCCGAGATGGCCGGATTCTCGAAGTTGGTTCGCAGTGCCATTCAGGTACGAACAACTGAGACCGTCACGCTTGATCTACCATTGGCCATTGGCGAGGTCAGCGAGGTCGTTGAAGTTACCAGCGAAACTCCACTGCTGGAAGTATCCGACGTAAACCTTGGGCAGGTGGTGGACCAGCGCCGCATTGAGGAATTGCCACTCTTCGCCGGGAACGCAATGGACCTGGTCCACTTGGCCCCCGGCACGGTGAACGGCACCAACCTGCGTCTGCGCAAGGCGCCCTTCAACAATGCGCCCAGCCAGTTCGGCACCAACGGCGTATCCAACTACAACAATGACTTCACCATTGATGGCGTGGTGAACGTGTACAGTGATGGCACCCAGCCCCGCGTTGCCTTTTCCCCTCCCCAGACTGCCATTGGCGAATTCAAGGTGCAGACCAGCAGCTTCGATGCCTCATCGGGTTTCTCTTTAGGTTCGGTCGTGAATGTCACCACGAAGTCCGGCACGAATACTCTTCGAGGCGAAGTCCACCACTGGCTACGCCATTCGAAGCTCGATTCACCCACCATCTTCCAGAGACGCTCCGGGACAGGAGTGCCCCTCTACCAGGACAATCGCTTCGGCGGGTCCGTTGGCGGGCCGCTCTACATTCCCAAGGTCTACGACGGCCGCAATCGCACATTCTGGTTCTACGCGATTGAAGCGAATCTGTTCGGCGATCCGAATGTAGGCAGCCGCTTCTCCACGGTACCCACCGACGAGATGCGTCGCGGTGACCTGTCGCCACTCCTGGCCTTGAGCGCGAACAACCAGGTGTACGATCCGCTATCCACAACCCCCGCGCCGAACGGCCGTTTTCGCCGGACTCCCATCGCCGACAACCGCATCCCGAACGCACGGTTGGATCCGGTAGCGCAGAACCTGCTGCGCGCATGGCCCTCGCCGAACCGGCAAGGTACCGATGACTTTCGGCAGAACTTCTTCCTTGCGGGCAAGGCCCTTGAGACCTACTGGACCAACATTGGACGTGTAGACCATGTCTTCAGCGAGAACCACCGCATCTTTTTCCGTTTCCACCGCGACTATTGGGAAGAGGACAAGAATCGCTGGTACGGTCCGGACTTTGTCGACGGAATCATCCTGAACCGCATCAACCGTGGTGCCGCACTGGATGATGTCATTGTGCTCAGCCCCAGCGTCCTGTTGAACTTCCGCTATGGCTTGACGCAGCAGGAATTCCCGGAACGGCGCGTCAGTCAGGGCCAGGACCTTGCGGCCCTTGGATTTTCCAGTCAGCTCGTCAATGCCGTCGACCGCTCAGTTGCCACCTTCCCGCGTCTGGCCGTGGCCCCTTGGTCTACGGCGAGTGGATGGGAATCCGGCGATGGCGTCACCGCCTCTCTGATTCACAACTTCAACACCACCGTCAGCATCAACAAGTCCAAGCACAGCATTCGCATTGGCTTCGACTGGCGCAACCTGCGCGAAAATCGCAACCGCTTCCCGCAACAGACTTCGCCAGATCTCAGCTTCAACTCGACATTCACCCGAGGGGAGTTGGATTCGGCGCCGCCTCCACAGGTAGGAGGCGAGATCGCCAGCTTCCTGCTGGGGATTCCCGCTGGCTCCATGGCCGTGGTGGCTTCCTACGCTGAGCGGAATTCGCTTTTCGGCTTCTATCTCCAGGACGACATCAAGGTATCTCGTAAGCTTACCCTCAACATCGGCTTGCGCTACGAAGTGGAAAACGCCACCACAGAGCGCTTCAACCGCTCCGTCCGCAACTTTGCCGAAACCGCGGCGAGTCCCATCGAGGCGCAGGCGCAGGCCAATTACGCCCGAAACCCGATTCCAGAGCTCGCGGTAGCGGACTTCCGCGTCCGCGGCGGCCTCACCTTTGTCGGCGTCGGCAGCAATCCGCGCGGCTACTGGAACCCCGCCCAGAACAACCTGATGCCACGCATTGGCCTGGCTTATCAGTTGAATGACAAAACCGTGTTCCGCGGTGGTTACGGCATCTTTTTTGCACCGTTGGGCACCCTTTACACCAACACCGAACCTGCTGGTTTCACCCTGTCCACGCCCATCCAGGCCTCGCTCGATAACGGCTTGACCTTCCTCGCAACCACCGCGAACCCCTTCCCGAACGGGCTACTGCAGCCCCTCGGCGCCGATGGAGGCCTGATGACCAACATCGGCCAGAACGTAACCGCGTTTCCGGACTCCCGCAAGAACGCCTACGCCCAGCGGTGGAGCGCGGGCTTCCAACGTACTTTGCCTGCCCAGTTCCTGGTGGAAGCAAGCTATGTCGGCAACAGGTCCACCCGCTTGAATGTGCTCCGCAACATGAACTTCACTCCCGGAGAGTTCCTCTCCACCAGCCCCGTGCGTGACCAAGCCACCATTGACTTCCTCGCGCGGAACTTCCCCAGCCCCTTCCGAGGCACCGACCCCATCTTTGGCGCCAACATGTCACGCGCCAACCTGCTTCGGCCCTTCCCGCAGTTCAACGCAGTGAACATTCATGAACCCGTGGGATACGGCTGGTATCACTCTCTGCAAATGCGCCTGGAAAAGCGCTTCACCAAGAGCTACACCGCGCAGATGTCCTACACCTGGTCAAAGAATATGGAGGCGACAGAGTTCATGAACCTCCAGGACCCCACTCCCTACGAAGTGGTTTCAGCGCTTGACCGCACCCATCGCGTTACAGCCTCCGGCATCTGGGAGATCCCCTATGGCAAAGGCCGCCAGTTCGGTGGAAACCTGCATCCAGTGGTGGATGGGATCTTCGGCGGCTGGCAGTTTAGTTCTTCCTGGCAACATCAGAGCGGCCAACCCCTCGGCTTTGGAAACGCGATCTTCAATGGCGACTTGAAGAATGTCGTTCTTCCTTCCGATCAACGCAGCGTGGACCAGTGGTTCAACCCGAATGCGGGATTCGTGATTCGAAACGAATTTCAGTTGGCCAGCAACCTGCGCCGCTTCCCCCTCCGCTTTAGCGGCATCCGCGGACCCGTGCAGGACCGGCTGGATTTTGGCCTCATCAAGAACTTCCGCATCTCTGAGCGATTCGTGATGCAGTTCCGCGCTGAGACCTTCAACGCATTGGACTTCGCCAACCTGGCCAATCCCAACACCACGGTGACCTCAGGCGCGTTTGGCACCATCACTTCCCAGGATCCTCCGCGTTCCTGGCAGGGTGCTCTGAAGCTGAGCTTCTAGGTGTCCCCACAACCTTGCCCCGGGCGCCCGCCGCGACACACAGCGGGCGCCCGGGGCATTCTTCGTCGGGGCCATCCTTTCCCCCCGAATCCTTCCTCGGTCCTGGATGGCGACACCTGCTCCGTCGCTAGAGCCAGCTTCCCCCCTCACCGCCACCCCACTTGCCGCCCACATCGCTGCGCGGGCGATTTCGATAGACTAGCGGCTGAACACCCCAACCAACCAATCGAGACATTGAGAAGCCAGAAAAATCCTCCCATGCACACCTTCCGTCCTGCCTCGTTATTGCCCGTATTGACGACCGCCGTGGTCATGCTTTTGGGGGTTGGATTGCTGGCAGCCCAGGATGCGTCGGAGGCGCGTCGCGAGCAGACCCTCCAGGAACTGCTGCGGATCCTCACCCCTTCCCGCTCCCCGCACGCCGGACGCATCAACGCCCAGGACAACACCTGGGAGGAGTGGCAGCGCCGCACCGCCGAACTCCCGCCGGACTTTGCGCGCATGCCTTCCCAGCCCTTTCTGCCGGACCCCTTGGCCGCGGTGCCCGAAGAGAACATCCCTGCCGTCCACGATGCCGCATCCTGGCAACAAAAGCGTGCCTGGATTGCCGCACAGGCCCAGCAGTGGTTTTACGGCAGTGTGCCCCCCGCCCCCACCAACCTGACAGCCGAGATCATCTCCTCCACCAAGGATGGCGACCTGATGCTTGAACAGGTGATGTTGTCCTTCGGCCCGGACCTGCGCGGACGCCTGCTGCTGGAAGTGGTCACCCCGCCCGGACCCGGCCCCTTCCCGGTCTTCCTCACCAACCATCCCCGCTGGCGTCCCTGGATCTCCACCGCCGTGCGCCGCGGGTACATCGGCGTGTTCTACTCCGCCTCTGATCCGAACTACTCCATCCGCGATTACAGCGACGAGTACATCGACGTCTACCCCCAACATGACTTCTCCACCATCGCCCGCTGGGGCTGGGCGGCCAGTCGCGCCGTCGACTATCTGTTCACCCTGCCCAAGGTCAATCGTGCGCAAATCGGCATCACCGGCCACTCCCGCAACGGCAAGCAGGCACTGATGGCGGCGGCCTTCGATGAACGCATCGGCGCGGTCATCCTCTCCAGCGGCAACACCGGCGAAGCCACTCCATGGCGCTTTACGCCGGACATCTATTCCAACGAAACGCTGGAGCAGATCACCACCACCTTCCCCCACTGGTTCCATCCACGGCTGCGCTTCTTCGCGGGTCGCGAGCACAAACTCCCCATCGATCAGAACTCCATCATCAGCATGGTGGCGCCGCGCGGCCTGCTGATTGCGTCGGCCTACTCAGAGGGTCAGGGCGCTCCCTATGGCATTGAGCAGGGCTACCGCTCCGCGCAAGGCGTTTACCGGTTGCTGGGCGCTGAGGACAAGATCGCCCTCCATCTGCGCGCGGGCGAACACGCCACTACAGCCGGGGACATCGAACGCTACGTGGACTTCCTCGATCACGTGTTCGGACGCCCCGCGGCCCTTCGCCCGGATGCGCTCACACTGGATTACCAGCATCCGCGCTGGCAGTCGCTGGCCATCCAGGCCGGTGCCGCGAACGCCTTCCACACCCTGGCTCCGGTGCGCTTGCAGCCAGACCAGTGGCCCGCCCAAAGGCCCCGCGTGCGCGCGGCGCTGCAGGCGCTGTTCGGGGAAGAGCCTGCCGGCCTTTCCTTCGGCCTTCCGCCCAGCGGAGAGGCTTCCCGCTATCCCAATGACGGTTGGCTTTCAGGCCTCTTCGGCCGCCCCATCCAAGGCGAGTCCTTCACCTGGCAGCCTGTTGGCTTCGGTGACGATCTCCGGGCTGATCTCTATCGGCCTGTCGGCGCGCCCCCTGAGGCGCGCCTCCCCGTGCTCATCTGGTTGCATCAGGATGCCCACCCCACTGGCTACTCACGCTACTTCAAGCCGTGGTTGCAGCAGGCCATCGACAAGGGATTCGCCGTCCTTGTCTTTGACCAGATCGGCTACGGCTCACGCATCCACGAAGCCCGCGAGTTCTATCGCCGCTACCCCCGTTGGAGCCTGATGGGCAAGATGGTGGCCGACGCCCGCGCCGCCGTCGACATCGCCAGCCGACTTCCAGGATTGGACGCCAACCGCATCGCTCTTGCCGGGTGGAGCGTCGGCGCCCGCGTGGCCATGTATGCCGCGGCGTTGGAGCCGCGCGTCCGCGCCGTCGCCATGCATGCCGGTTTCCGTCCTCAGCGCCCAGCCAACGACGCCCAGGCCGCCCGCGAACTCGCCGAAACAGAGGGCCTCGCCCAGTACGGCCGCCTACAGGGACTGCTGCCGCAGTGGGACGCCTTCTCCACCCGTCCCAACGATCTCCCCATCGACGACCCGGAGGTACTCGCTCTGCTGAGTCCGCGACCGGTGCTGGTGATTGCCCCCCAGCGCGACCGCTACGCCGCACCTTCCCTGGTCCGCGCCACCATCTCCCGGGTGCGCCAGGTCTATGCACGCGAGCAAGCCGCGGACGCCCTGACATTCGAAGCGCCCCTGGACTTCAACCGATTCCCGGCGCCCACGCAATCCCTGTTGTTTGAGTGGCTGCGGCACGCCCTTCCGCCCGCTTTGCAAGCTCGTTGACGCCGCACCCGAACGGCGGCCTACGCGAGAGTACGAACGGGGCCACACCCCACCCGTCACCCACCCTACCGCCGGGGAAACGGCGTCACCGCTGGCATTCGCCTTCGCGCGATCACCCGCCCGTTATCGCCCATTCCATTCCACCCGCAGGGACAACCTCCGCTTCACCAGTTGTTGCTAGGATGAGTGCCCCCCCTCCAGCGAGACAACGATCTTGCAGCGAACGGGGATCTGTCCCGATTTTCTGTATCTCAAGCTTGGGGTCCATCCCGGTGAGGTAATCCTGGATTTTGCGTCATCGATAGAGGACTGGAGGAGTCGCAGTCGATACTCTCTGCGGGCAGCGTCAAGGGCGAGTTTGCGCTGATATCGCCCAGAAACAGCCGCTGCTACTAGGGCCGATGTCGCTGCTACCAGCGCTGAGACTATGGTGGCAACTGCTGCTAGCATCCCAACTTGTCGTGCGGCTAAGTCTGCCCAACCCATCATTCGTTAGCACCTCACGGGCGAACGGCGAACGGGTCGCTGTAGGGATGGGAGTCGCCCCGCACCCCCCGCACAGATCCGCACGGGCGCTGCTAACACATAGAAGTTCGGTATCAGGTATTCAGCCTGTCGGAGACTGACCCGTCATTGGTCCATGCCGGAAGCATTTCATGGTGGCTTTGTTCTAGACCCATGCATTCAATCCTCCAGATGCGGAGATTTCGAACCTCTACTCCCGATCCGCCCCTCTTGCTGGCGCCTTCCATGCAGGACCGGCTTCCGCCGAAGCACTTGGCCAGGCTATCTGCCCAGCCTTCGCTCCCATCCGAAGCAGCAAGCAAACCAGCCTTCTCCCAGGCCTGCAAGGCACGTTCTGCGTAGCCCAGGGTGAAGCCCTGGGCATACTACCCCCTCGTCCGTACGACCCTGTAAGGGGCGTTCAACAACGTATACGTTTGGCCAACCCCATTCTTGTCAGGAATCGGAAATGCTGATGATCTGGAGGCATGAACGGTGGCGTTGGTGTTTTGGATTACGGCGTAGATC
>JALOKO010000467.1 GCA_025456495.1 Bryobacterales bacterium
TTCAGGTGCTTGTAGTCCTTCCACTTCGCCTCAGCCGTCTTGAACGTGGGCGGGGCATTCTGCAGCGTTTCCGGCTCTACCAGCTTGGCGCGGATCACGGCATGGGGGCAAACCAGAACGCACTTGCCGCACTGGATACAAATCGATTCGTCCCATACGGGGATTTCCAGCGAAATATTGCGCTTCTCCCATTGAGCGGTGCCGGTGGGGAAGCTGCCATCGTCGGGGAAGGCGCTCACCGGCAGCAGGTCCCCCTTGCCCTCAATCATGCGGGCGGTGACGTTCTGGACGAAGTCCGGCGCCGCTTCCGGTACAGAGCGGCGCATGCTCACGTTACCGCTGGTTTCGGTGGGCAATTCCAACGGATGCAGGTGCGCCAGCGCGGTGTCCACGGCGGCGAAGTTCTTTTCCACCACAATGCGGCCGCGCTTGCCGTAGGTTTTTTCAATGGCGTTCTTAATCGCGCTAATGGCGTCTTCCCGCGGCATCACCCCACTGATGGCGAAGAAGCAGGTCTGCATGATGGTGTTGATGCGGATTCCCATGCCCGCCTCGCGCGCCACGTCGTAGGCATCAATCACATAGAACTTGGCCTGCTTCTCGATGAGTTGGCGTTGCACCTCCACCGGAAGATTCGCCCACACGTCCTCTTTGGCCAGCGGAGCGTTCAGCAGGAAGGTGCCGCCCTGCCGCAGCGAACTCAGCATGTCGATCTTCTCCACAAACGGGAACTGATGACAGGCGATGAAGTGCGCCTCACTGATGAGGTAACTGGACCGGATGGGCTCCGGGCCAAACCGCAGGTGCGAGGTGGTCATGGCGCCGGACTTCTTCGAGTCGTACACGAAGTAGCCCTGGGCGTAGAAGTCAGTATCCTCTCCGATGATTTTGATGGAGTTCTTGTTGGCGCCCACGGTGCCATCGGCGCCCAGACCGAAGAAGAGGGCGCGGTGGGTTTGGTCGGCTTCCGTAGAGAACTTGGGGTCGTAGTCCAGACTGGTGAAGGTGACGTCGTCCAGGATGCCGATGGTGAAGTGGTTCTTCGGGGTTGGCTTTGTCAACTCTTCGAATACCCCCTTCACCATGGCCGGAGTGAATTCCTTGGAGGAAAGCCCGTAACGGCCGCCAATCACCTGAGGCAATGCGGGCAGCGGACTCTTCCCCGCCAGGTAACCCTCGGTGAGCGCGGTAAGGACATCCGCGTAGAGCGGTTCGCCCGCCGCCCCCGGTTCCTTGGTGCGGTCCAGCACGGCAATCTGCTTCACCGTCACCGGCAGGGCGGCCAGGAAATGCTCCACGCTCCAGGGCCGGAAGAGGCGGATCTTCAGCAGGCCGATCTTCTCGCCGCGGGCATTCGCGTAATCCACGTACTCCTCGGCGGCGGTCGCGCCCGAACCCATCATCACCAGCACCCGCTCAGCATCCGGCGCGCCGTGGTAATCGAACAGGTGATACTGGCGGCCGGTAAGCGCTGCAAAGCGATCCATCTGCGCCTGCAGAATGCCCGCGAAGTTCGAGTAATACGGGTTCACCTTTTCACGCGCCTGGAAGAAGACATCCGGATTCTGCGCCGTACCGCGCAACACCGGACGATCCGGCGTCATGGCGCGGGAGCGCATGCGATGGATGCTTTCCTCGGGGATCATCGCGCGCATGTCATCCAGGCTGAGTTGCTCCACCTTGGCCACTTCATGCGAGGTGCGGAAGCCATCAAAAAAGTGCAGGATAGGGACGCGAGCCTCCAGCGTGGCGGCATGGGAAACCAGCGCCAGGTCCATCACCTCTTGCACGGAACTCGCGCACAGCATCGCCCAGCCAGTGCTGCGGCAGGCCATTACGTCACTGTGATCGCCAAAGATGCTCAGGGCGTGCGAGGCAACCGTGCGGGCTGACACGTGCATCACCGTGGCAGTAAGCTCCCCCGCAATCTTGAACATATTGGGGATCATCAGCAGCAGGCCCTGCGAGGCCGTGAACGTGGTGCCCAGCGCGCCCGCCTGCAAAGCCCCGTGCAACGCCCCGGCGGCCCCACCCTCGCTTTGCATCTCAATCACATCGGGCACCGTGCCCCAGATGTTGGGGATGCCCTTGGCAGACCATTCGTCGGCCCACTCGCCCATGTTCGAGGAGGGGGTGATGGGATAGATGGCAATGACTTCGCTGGTGCGGTGGGCGACATAGGCCGCGGCTTCATTGCCATCAATGGTCACTTTGGGTCTGGTCATTGCGCTTCCTCACGAAAAAAGATCTCCCGCACGAGTTTCAGGCGGGTTTCTCTGAAATGGTCAATTCCTAGTATAAGACCGTTTTTTCTGTCTCCGGTGACAATGTGGACGAAAACAGCCGATTTCAGAATTTTTTTTCGCTCAGCGTCGGGGGAAACCGGCGACAGCCACAGAATCCCTGGCCGCGGACACACAATCGCGGGCCGTCGCCTTTGTGAAGGAACCCAAATCTGCGACCATCAGAGGTGTGGCGGACGCAAATTCCCTGCACGAGGAAGAATCCCTTCAGCCCAGCCAGGACTGGCGCATGGCGGGGCGGATTCTACGCTGGCTGCTGCCCTATCGCAAGCAGGTGGCGGTGGCGCTGACGGCCATCGCCATGTATGCCCTGCTGCAGACCGTTCCGCCGCTGCTCAGCAAGCTGGCCATTGATTCCTATCTGGCCAGCCCGGTGCAGCCCGCGCCGGAGTTGCTGCAGCCCTACCTGTCCGCCCAGCCCTCCACCGCACTGGCGCAGATTGCCCTGCTCTACCTGTTGACGCTCCTGCTCACCTTCATCCTGGAATTCGGCCAGAGTTATCTCATGCAATGGACCGGGCAGCAGGCTATGTTCCAGGTTCGGCGCGACCTGATGGCCAAATTGCAGGAACTCGACCTTGCTTACTACGACCGTAATCCGGTGGGCCGCATGGTCACCCGCGTCACCACCGACGTGGATGTTCTGAACGAACTCTTCGCCAGCGGACTGGTGACGGCCGTCGCCGACATCCTCACCCTCCTGCTGATTGTGGCGGCGATGCTGTGGCTAAGCGTGCCGCTAACCCTGTTTCTGCTGGCGGCGGTGCCTCCCGTTCTGGTGGCCACGTGGCTATTCCGGCGCGCCTCACAGTTGGGATATCGCCAGACGCGCGTGGCGGTGGCAAAGATCAATTCCTTCCTCAACGAGCACGTCAACGGCATCGCCGTGCTGCAGTTGTTCAACCGCCAGGAACGGGCACGCGCCTCCTTCGCATCCGTGAACGAAGAATACCGCGCGGCGATGAAGCGCACCGTCACCGCCTATGGGTGGTTCTACCCCGTCGTCGAAGTGATTGGCGTCTTGTCGCTGGCGGCCATCCTGTCCTACAGTGGCGTCCTGCGGGACGAAGGCAGCGTCTCCATTGGGGTGGTGGCGGCCTTCTTCCAGTACGGCGCGCGATTCTTCCGGCCCATCCAGGAACTCAGCGAAAAATACAACCTGCTGCAATCGGCCATCACGGCCGGCGAGCGCATCTTCAAGTTGTTGGATACCCCACGGGAAGTTTCCCCGCCCGCGCTGGCAATTCCCTTCCCGGAAGGGGACCGCGCCATCGAGTTCGATCG
>JALOKO010000468.1 GCA_025456495.1 Bryobacterales bacterium
ATCACTGACCGTGACCGGATGGTTGGCAGCAGGTCATACGGGTTGCTCACCGTTCCAATCAGCAGCAGGTAGGGTGGCGGCTCCTCCAGAATCTTCAACAGTGAGTTGGCCGCCTGCTCGTTGGCGCGATCCAGTTGGTCCAGCAAAAAGACGCGCCGCGACCCTTTCAACGGCGAAAACTGCGCGTGCTCCTTCATCGTGCGCATCTGCTGGATGGAAATCTGCCGTAGCGGCCCGTCCGGGGGATACGTGAAGAAGTCCGGATGTGAGGCAAAGAACAGCGGATCATCGGCGCGTTTCTCGCTTGCGAGCGACAGCCGTTCTTCCACCCGCTCGCGATTGGCGGGCAGCGACAGGTCGTCCGCCTCAATGCGTTCCGGATTGGCCAGCAGCATCGCGCCGAAGCGCCGCGCCAGCGTCGCCTTGCCGATGCCCTCCGGCCCACAGAACAGCAACGCCTGCGGGATGCGTCCACTGGCCGCCATCTGTTCCAGCATCCGACAGGTAGCTGTGTTTCCCGCGAAATCAACGATGCGGGGTCCCTCGCCATCAGGCGTCGATGCGTGCGCGGAGCGGTCTAGCAATCCCCCTCCTTACCCAGCACGGCAAGTGCCAGTCGCGGCAACAACAGCTCAAAAATCGTGTTCGCCACTTCCTTCGCGGGACGGTTGCCATCCACCACCAGGATGCGCTCAGGGCATGCGTTGGCCAGGGCCAGATAGCCGCCGCGCACCCGCGTGTGAAACTCCTTGCTTTCGTCGTCCAGACGGGTTTGCGTGGATGCCGTGGCCTGGTTCCGGGTGGCTGCGCGCGCCAGGCTGGTCTCTGGATCAATGTCCAGCAGGATGGTCAGGTCTGGCATCAGCCCGCGACAACTGATGGCGTCCAGTTGCAGCACGACCTCAGCGCCCAGCCCTCGGGCGATTCCCTGGTACACCAACGTGGAATCCGTAAACCGATCTGAGATCACCAGTTCCCCTGCCGCCAGCGCTGGAAGGAGGATTTCGTCCACCGCTTGCGCCCGGCTGGCGAAGTACAGCAGCAACTCCGCAGTGGGCTTCAGCTGCGTGTTCGCCGCGTCCAGCAGAATGCCGCGGATTTGCTGCCCGATGGCGGTTCCTCCGGGCTCCCGGTTGACCACCGGCGGCAGCCCCCTCGCGGTCAGCGATTCCACCAGCAGGTCTATCTGCGTGCCCTTGCCCGCGCCATCGATGCCCTCGAAGCTGAGGAAAAACCCCGGGTAGGCGGGCGGCTCTGTCGGGCGCAGCTCAGACATCAGACAGCACCTTGCCCAGCGCGGATGCGAAGGCGTCCACATCCCCTTCGTTGTTATAGTAATGCGGCGAGACGCGCAGATAGCCGTGACGCGCGCTCACCATGACGTTGAGTTCCTCCAGCCGCTTGGCCACCACGCCCGGGTTGGCGTCCTGGGGAAGCGTGGCCGCGACAATGTGGCCGGGTCCTTCTTCGCCGTGGCAAGGCGTGCAGCCAGCCGCCTGCAATGCGGCCGATACCCGCGCGCTCAACGACAATACCCGCGCCTCTACGGTCTCCAAGCCAATTTCCAAGACCATGCGGATGCTCTCCCGCATGGCGAACAGATTCACGAAGGGCAGCATGCCGCCCTCATACCGTTCAGCACTCATTGAGAACTCCGGCGCGCCCAGATGCAGTTGGTTTACGTTGCGCCAGTCCTTGTGGCTGCGCCACCCCACCGTGTGCGGCTGCAACCATTGCCGCGTGTCAGCCGGCGCCAACAGGAAACCAACCCCCGGCGGCGTGTTCATCCACTTGTAGGCGTTCACCGCGTACACATCCGGGGGGCTGGCTCCGAAGCGCACCCGCCGCACGCCAGCGGTCTGTGTCCCGTCCACATACAGCACGCCTCCACAGGCATGCACCGCGTCGGCCATCCCATCAATGTCGGCGTGCTCCCCGGTGGCGTAGTTGGTATGCGAAAGCGCCACCAGCTTGGTGCGATGGCTCAACGCAGCGCGCCACCGGCTCAGCGACGCCGTGCGCAGCCGTACCCCTCGCTCTTCCAGCAGAGACGGCGCATAAATCTGGTTCGGGAACTCGTTCTCAAAGGTCAGCACCTCATCGCCCACTTCCCAATGCAGCGCATGCACCATCAGCGACAGCGCATAGCTGGTGTTGGGAATGAAAGCCACATCGTCCGCCGTCACCTCAAACATGCGGGCAATGTCGACGCGCACCTCGTCTGATTCGCCAAACCAGTGCAGGAAGTCCTTCGGCCCCACCCGATTGCGTCGCTCAAAATGCGCGCCGATGGCCGCCTGTGCCCGCAATGGCACCTGGCCAAAGGTAGCGGTATTCAACCAGGCGCTGTGTTGCAGGGAAGGGAATTGGGCGCGGATCTGCTGCCAATCAATCGTCATGCGGCTTTCCCTGGCCACCCGGGCCTATTCCTTGCCCTCTTCCGTGGACGCCAGCAACGCGCTCTTCACCCGGCGCAGCACTTCCTCGAACGCCTCATGGGCTGAGATATCTGTGCTGCTGCCCGTGGCGCGCTCCTGCAACTCCACCACGCCCTCGCCAATCTTTTTGCCCACCGTGATGCGAAACGGAATCCCCACCAGGTCAGCGTCCTTGAACTTCACCCCGGCCCGTTCCTTGCGGTCGTCCAGCAGCACGTCCAGGCCCCAGTCCCGACACTCCCGATAGATGCGTTCGGCCGCTTCCCACTGCTCAGGGACTTCCGCGTTCACGGGCGTTACCACCACATCAAACGGAGCAATCGAAGGCGGCAGCACGATGCCGTTTTTGTCGTGATAGGTTTCAATCGCTGCCGCAAGGATACGCTCTACCCCGATGCCATAGCTACCCATGATGGGCGTGAGTTCCTTGCCATCATCGCCCGAAACCCGCAACCCCATCGACTGCGAATACTTATAGCCCAGCTTGAAGATGTGGCCAATCTCCATTGCCTTTCGAACCTCAATGACACCCTTGCCATCCAGGGTCCGATCTCCGGATACCGCCTGACGAAGGTCAGCGAATTCGGCCGCGAAATCCTCTTCAATGGTGACGTTGCGCAGGTGATAATCATCCTTGTTGGCCCCGCAGATCATGTTCCTGCGCCCACGCAAGGCCTCGTCGGCCACCACCCGCATCTTGGCCACACCCACCGGACCCAAGCTGCCCGCATCAGCGCCAAACCACTCCCGGATCTCCGCCGCGTGCGCAGGCCGCAGGTCCTTAGCCTCCAGCAGGCTTTCCAGCTTGGTCTCGCTTAGCGAGTGGTCACCGCGCAGCAATACCAGCACCGGATTCTCATCTGCCACCATCACCAGGCTCTTCATCTGCGCGGTGGCGGGGAGTCCGGTAAACTCACTCACCTCAGCGATGGTCTTCCGTCCCGGGGTATGGAATTCCTCGGGGTTGAGGTCGCCCGCGGGGTCCCCGTGTACGGGCGGGACGGCCAGCGTTACCGCCTTCTCCAGATTCGCCGCGTAGCCGGTGGCCTCACACACAGCCACGTAGTCTTCCCCGGCCTCGCTAATCACCATGAACTCATGGCTCTGGCTGCCGCCCATGGCGCCGGAGTG
>JALOKO010000047.1 GCA_025456495.1 Bryobacterales bacterium
CACCGTCTGGAGGCGGGTTGGCGTCTACACCCCGCACCCGGCGGAATTGCCGCTTTCCCTGCAGGATCACGGCGACCCCGTGCGCTATCGCAATATCTGGATCCGTCGCCTGGCGTCCAAATGACCGGTTCTCCGGCCGTAACCGCCAGGTTCACCACTAAGGCCCCCACTCGTGAAATCGTGGTCTCATGATGAAGAACTGGATTGGTTGGTGGCTCATCGGCGTCTCCGTGGTGCATACGCTTTTTGCACTGGTCGTCTTCCATGAGGTGCTGCTGTCGCTGGTTCGTTCTGGCTTGTTCGACTCCGTTGGGAACGATGCCATGCGTGGAGCCGTTGCCTGGTTCTTGCTGTTCGGCATCGCTACGTTCCTGGCTGGCCAGGCGATGGTGGTGATTGAGCAGCGGCTGGGCGTCATTCCCCGCTCGTTGGGATTCAGCCTACTGGTAATGGTGGCCCTGGGCCTTTGCCTGATGCCCGTGTCCGGATTCTGGCTGGCGATTCCCCCGGTGGTGGGCATTCTGCGCGGCAAGCCCGCCAGAGCCTAGACACGCGCAGCGCGAGCCAGCCTTGCGCAGGTATGGATGGCCAGCCTTGCGCAGGTATGCATGGCCTGTGCCAGAATCATGCCAGGACGTCTGCCCCGGCGCACAGGTCTTCGGTGGCCTTACTGCTAATTGTCTCCGTTGGAGGTACCCATGTCGACACCGTTTCGCCCCGTTCCGGCCCAGGAAGAGCTGGCCACCATGCAGCGGCGTCTGCAATTTCAGCCTGTGCGGAACCCGCAGCCCCGCACGCTGACGCCAGACCAGGTGGAAGCCTATAACCGCGATGGGTTCGTGAAACCCTTTTCCATCTTTCCCGATGGGGAAATCGCGGCCATCCGCGCCCAGTTTGACCGGATCCTGGAAGCAACTCTGGCCGCCGGGGGCGATAGCTACTCCATCAGCACGGCGCACCGCCGCTATGGCGTTGCCTGGGATCTACTGACGGAACCCCGCATCGTGGCCTGCGTGCGCGACTTGCTGGGCGATCACGTTGTCGGCTGGGGTTCGCACTTCTTCTGCAAAATGCCTGGCGACGGCAAGGTAGTCAGCTGGCACCAGGATTCCAGCTACTGGCCGCTTTCGGAATCGAAAACCGTCACCGTGTGGCTGGCGCTGGACGACGCTGACCCTGAAAATGCCTGCATGAAGTTCCTGCCCGGCACCCATGTACTGGGCCACATCACCTACCGGCTGAGCGAGGAGGACGAAGCCAACGTCCTCAACCAGACAGTGGAAGACATTCAGCAGTACGGCCAGCCGGTATACGACGCGTTGCGGGCCGGGCAGATGAGCATGCACTCTGACCTGCTGCTGCACGGGTCTGAGGCCAACCAGAGTGCGCGGCGGCGCTGTGGCCTGACCCTTCGCTATTGCTCAATGGATGTGCGCGCCGGGCTGGACTGGAACCAGAAAGGCGTCTGGGTGAGCGGCAGCGACCCCACCGGCCATTGGGCAAACCAGCCGCGCCCCCAGGAATAATCGGCCCGGGACCACCGCATCCCGGCGCGAATCCGGCCCAGACCAGATCCTCGCCGCATCCTGGATTAGCGCAGGTACTTGATAATCGCGAAGCCGCCAATCAGCAGCACGACAAAGGCGACGGCAAGCAAGTCGAAGTACTTGTCGATGGTGCGCTTCATGGTGGGTCCGGCCACCCGCAGCAATGCGGCAACCAGGAAGAAGCGCGCCCCTCTCCCCACAAGGCTGACGGCGCAAAACCCCAGCAGGTTCATGTCAAAGGCCCCTGAGGCGATGGTGAATACCTTGTACGGGATGGGGGTGAAGGCGGCCACGAAGACGATCCAGAGGTCGTATTGCAGATACCAGGCGCGCACCTGCTCAAAGTAAGCCTGGGCGTGGTAGAAGTCGATGATGCGCATGCCAACGCTATCCATCAGGAATTTCCCGATGAGATAGCCAGCGGCGCCACCCAGCACGCTACCCGCGGTGGTGAGCGCGCCTAGCTTCCACCATCGCGCGGGCGCACCCAGCACAAGGGCAATCAGCAGCACATCGGGTGGAATGGGGAAGATGCTGGATTCCGCGAAAGCGAGCAGAAATAGCGCCGTAGCGCCGTGAGGGGTGTCCGCCCAGCTCAGCACCCAATCGTAAATGCGGCGGTGGATGCGCCACCAGGGCTGCGGAGGAGAAGGTTCCTGATTCGAGGGTGTCACGGATGTCATGCAGTTGATGCGGGAAGCGCGGCGGCGCAGGCCCCTTTTGAGTGTAACGGCAATTCGGCCGGGGCATGGCAGGCAGCAGGCCGATTGCAACCGGCCTCTGACAGCACGCGGATCGCAGCAGGCCCCACGATCCCGACGGCGCCAGCAGGACGGTTGCCCACGGCGACGATCCACACTCGGGGGTGAGGGTGTCCGGGTATCCTTGCGGGCTGTGCTACCCTCGCCGATGCGGATCCACCTTCGCGAATGAGCATCTCCCTTCGCAAACGGGTGGTGACCGCGGAAAGGAATCCGGACGTGAACAAAGACACAAAGAAGATGGGATTGGGCATGGTGATCGGGATGGCAGTGGGGATGATCCTCTACCGGCTCATCTTTGGTTGATGCTCAATCCGAATGGCGTCCAAGCGCGCAAACCACCAGCCCCGCATTCACTCTGGCCAGTGCGTTATCGTAACTCTGTCATGAATGCGCAGAATTCCGTCGTCATGGGCCTGAATCGTGCGGTGTGTTGCGGTGTGCTGCTGCTTGGCGTCACGTGGATGTTGTGCGCGCAGCAGCCCTTTTCGGTGGCGGAGCACTACACGAAATTCGAGTTCCGGATCCCCATGCGCGATGGCGTGCGGCTCTTCACCGCCGTCTATACCCCGAAAGATGGAGCGAAACGCTATCCCTTCCTCATCCAGCGGACGCCCTACAGCGTGGCTCCGTACGGGGTGGACAAGTTGCGCAGCAGCCTGGGACCGGACGAGCAGTTTGCGCGGGATGGCTATATCTTCGTTTACCAGGACGTGCGCGGGCGATTCCAGTCAGAGGGCGCGTGGGTGGAGATGACGCCGCACCGCCCGGTGAAGCAGAGCAACCAGGATGTAGACGAGAGCACGGACACCTACGACACCATCGAATGGCTGCTGCGCAACGTACCGCACAACAATGGCAAGGCCGGGCTCTATGGCATCTCCTACCCCGGCTTCTATGCCGCGGCGGGCATGATTGACGCGCATCCGGCCCTGAAAGCCGTGTCGCCCCAAGCGCCTGTCACTGACCTGTTTCTGGGTGATGATTGCTTCCACAACGGCGCCTTCATGCTGGCCGCCAACTTCACGTTCTATTCGTTTTTTGTAGAGCGCAAAGAAGGACCGCAGCCGCCTCAGCCCAGGGCGCCGGTGGACCGGGGAACTCCCGACGGATACGACTTCTTCCTGGCCATGGGGCCGTTGGCCAATGCCAACGAAAAGTATCTGAAGTTTGAGAATCCCTACTGGAACGCCCTGATGGCGCATACGCGTTACGACGAATTCTGGCAGAGCCGGGCGATTCAGCGTCACCTGAAGAAGGTGGCCCCGGCGGTGATGACGGTAGGCGGGTGGTTTGATGCCGAGGATCCGGTGGGGCCGCTGTTGGTGTACCGGGAAACGGAGAAAAACAACCCGGGGATTACGAACTTCCTGGTGATGGGTCCCTGGAGCCACGGGGGCTGGGCACGTGGCGATGGCGATCGGCTGGGGCAGTTGGACTTCCATGTCAAGACGGGCAAGTGGTATCGCGAGAAGTTGCAGGCGCCCTTCTTCAAGCATTTCCTGAAGGGGGAGGGTGACGGGAAGTTCGCCGAAGCCTATGTGTTTGAGACGGGAACAAACCGCTGGCGGGAGTACGCAGCCTGGCCACCCCTGGAGGTGCGCAAACGGCCGCTATACCTGGCAGACGAAGGCAAGCTCAGTTGGCAGGCCAGCAGCACAGTGCCCGCCTTCGATGAGTATCTGGCTGACCCCAACAAGCCCGTGCCGTATGTTGGACACACCACCTTTGGGATGGAAGGCGCCTACATGACCGAGGACCAGCGCTTCGCCGCGCGTCGACCGGACGTGTTGACCTACCAAACGGAAGTGCTGGAGGAAGACCTGACAGTGGCCGGACCCCTGGAGCTGGAATTGCACGTGTCCACCACGGGTACGGACGCGGACTTTGTCGTGAAGGTGATTGATGTGTTTCCACCCGACTACCCGGCGCGGGAACTGCCCAAGGCGGAAGGGCCAGCGCAGACGGAACTGCAACGCCAGGCGGCGCGCAACCCCAGGGGCGGCTATCAGATGCTGGTCCGGGGTGAACCCTTCCGGGGCAAGTACCGCAAGAGCATGGAGGAGCCGGAGCCCTTCACCCCCGGAAAGGTGGAGGCGATTCGTTTCGCCCTCCCCGATATGGCGCATACCTTCCGGCGCGGGCACCGGGTGATGGTGCAGATCCAGAGTTCGTGGTTTCCGTTGGTTGACCGGAATCCGCAGACCTTCGGCGACATCCCCAACATGAAGCCGGAAGAGTTCCGCAAGGCGACGCACCGGGTATATCGTGGCGGCGCCACGGCTACCAACATCACGCTGCCGGTGGTTGGGACGCTGTCCGCGGATGGCGAGCGGCCCATCCCGTGACATGCCGGACGGTTGCTGCCGCCCGGCAGCCGAAGAGCCGGAATCGCTCGCGCAACCCGGGGATGGTCCGATGCCGGCTGCGCTAGACTAGGCGCGGGAGTCCATGGGGAGCATGCTGCTGTGTACAGTGAGGGACTGCGGGCAAGCCCTTGCGCGGGAAGACCGACGCTGGGTATGCGGCTGTGGACACGCCTTCGATGTGTCGCGGCATGGATATGTAAACTTGCTGCAGCCGCAGGACAAACGTTCGCGCCAACCCGGGGACCACGCGGACGCAGTGGCGGCGCGGAGGCGCCTGCACCAGCGCGGATTCACCTCGGCCATGCTGGATGCCTTCGCTGACCTGTTGCGCCCACAGCCCGGTGAGCCCCTGCTGGATGTGGGTTGCGGGGATGGGTTCTATCTGGGAAGCCTTGCCGCGCGCAGCGGCGCGGAGGCCTGGGGGGTGGATCTATCCGTTCCCGCCATCCAGGCGGCGGCGCGCCGCTATCCCGAATGCCAGTGGCAGGTGGCAAACGCCGACCGCGCGCTTCCCTACCGTACAGGGGCGTTTGGCGCCGTGATGTCCATCACCGCCCGTCTGCATGCCACAGACTTCCGCCGGGTGCTGCGGGATGCCGGACGCCTGCTGGTGGCGGTGCCCGCGCCCGATGATCTTGTGGAGTTGCGCGGATTCGGGAAGGACCGCACCCATCGCGTGACTGAGGCGCTGGCGCAGGACTTCACCGTCCAGGCACGGCGGCGCGTGACCACCACGCAAGACCTGGACGCGGATGCCGTGCGCGACGTGCAACTGGCCATCTACCGGCCGCTGCAGGCGGAAGCACCCACCGCAATGCAGCTGACGTTCAGCCTGGATGTGTTGTTGCTGCGGGTGCGGGGTTAACTGTACTTTCTGCCGGGGCAGACGTGGCAAGCGGCTTCAGTTGCTGGCCGGAAAGCGCCGCCACCTCCTGTCGTAACTGCTGGGTGAGGGCCTTGTGCTGTTTCAGAGGCATGCCCGCCGTGGGAATCGGCAGTCCAATGCGCATGCGTGCCTGCCCCGCCCGGACGTGCGCGGATCCCATCGGAAGAATATGCTCCATTCCCACCAGCCCGATGGGCACCACCGGCACGCCGCTCTTCACCGCCAGGTACGCGGCGCCGTCCTTGAACTCCTGCAGCGCCATGTCGTCCTGCGTACGCCCCCCTTCCGGAAACACCAGCAGACAAATGCCGCGCTGCTGCACCGCTTCGGCTGCGTAGGTGAGGGCCTTCAGCGTACCTCGGACATCATCGCGCGGAATGGGGATGTGCCCGGCCCGGTGCAGGTGGTTGCCCAGGAAGGGTATCTGGAACAGGCCTCGCTTGGCCAGGAAGCGAAACTGCACGGGAAGGTTCGCCATCAGCACAGGCGTATCCATAAAGCTGACATGGTTACTGACGAAGATATAGCTGCCGCCCGGTTGAATGCGGTCCAGACCGTCCACCTGAACCCTCACCCCACCGATGGCCAGCAACTGCCGTGACCATGCCCGGGCCACCTGATGCTGCGTATTGCCCGTCTTGTCAAAGAGCGAGCAGGCGAACGAGATGCTGCCCATCACGATGGTAGAGAGACAAATCAGCGGAGCCTTCACGAGGATCGCGAAGAGATAGGAAGCAGAGATGCGGTCCTGGGCCATGCGCGGTGCTCTTCTGATTGTAAGCGCCCTTGCGCAGGCGCGCGGGTTACGATGACACGTTGTTGTGCGCGGGACCCAGCTCATCAAGCCCAAGGACGGCCGCGGCTTCGGCCACCAGGAACAGGGAGCCGGCAATGAAGACCAGTGCGTTGGGGGGCGCCTGACGCACCAACTCGAGTGCGGCTGCCAGGTCAGCCGCCAGGGTGTACGGTGTCTCTCCGGCTTCCTCTATCATCGCCTCGGGACGCAAGGCGCGGGGCTGCCGGGGCACCGTCAGCAGCAGGTGGTCGGCGCAGGGGAACAGGTGGGCGGCCATCTCGCTGATGGCCTTGTCGCGCATCACTCCGAAGACCAGCCAGACCGGGCGATCCCCCTTCACCTGGCGAATGTACTGGGCCAGTGCGGCGCAGCCTGCCGGGTTATGTGCGCCATCCAGAAAAACATCCGGATGGAAGGCCACCTGCTGCAAGCGACCCGGCCAACGCACGCTGCGGATGCCTTGCTCAATCTGGTTGGGCTGAAGGCCCAGCAGGTCCAGCGCCGCGGCGGCGGTGTGCGCGTTCACGCTTTGATAGGCGCCCCGTAGCGGGCACTCCACCAGTAGCGGCGCGCGCGGACGAAAGGGGCCGGCCTGCATCTCAAAGCGTGCCCCGTCGGCATGAACCTGAACATCTCGCGTCGGCCAGTCCGCCGTCTGGTACAGCGGAACCTGCAGGTCCAGCGCACGCTGCCGCAGCACTGCCAGCGCCTCAGGCCGCTGGGCGCTGGTTAGCGCAGGTACGCGCGGCTTCAGGATGCCCGCCTTCTCGCCGGCGATGCTCTCAATGCTGTGTCCCAGCCACGCCTCATGGTCAAAGTCAATGGGAGTGATGACGGCCAACTCCGGTTGCACCACATTGGTGGCGTCCAGCCTGCCGCCCAGACCTACCTCAATCACGGCCCACTCCACACCCGCTTGGGCGAAGGCCCAGAATCCCATGGCGGTGACGGTTTCAAAGTAGCTGGGGTGCGCATCCAGTTCCCCGCGCGCAAGCATCCGCTCGGCCACGGCATGCACAGCGTCGAAGGCTTCGGTGAACGCACCTTGGGTGAGTTCGCGGCCTTCGATGCGGATGCGTTCGGTGGGCTCCAACAGGTGGGGCGACGTATAGAGCCCCGTGCGGCTTCCGGCTACCTGCAGCCCGGATGCGATCATGGCGCAGGTGCTCCCCTTGCCATTGGTGCCCGCCACATGGACGATACGAAAGTGCTGCTGCGGATTACCCAGCGCATCCAGCAAGGCCTGCATGCGATCAAGGCCCAACTTGGCGCTACGCATTTCGTTGCCCAGCGCGTACAGAAACTGGACTGAATCCGGGTAGTGCATACGAGGAATGCTAAGGACACCCGCGACCGATCAGACGCCCGGCGCTCATCGCCCGGCGCCAGTGCAACCAGGCTCTCATCTCCGCCCACCAGCCATGAATCACAGACCATCAATCACGGGCGCTCTTCCATGGGGAAGCCCTTGGCGAGCTTAGGCGTTGTTCTTCCCGTCACAGCCAAAGCCGGTGGGCACGCGCCCTCCTTTGTTGAGTTCCTGAAAACCGATTTCGGTGGCGTAGTAGATGCTGGCCGTCATGGTTTTCAGCATGCGGAAAAAGGCATGGCCGGTCTCCAGGGTAGGGTCTCCCCCCACGTCCAGGGCCTGCAGCATCTCCACCTGGGTGGACTCCGGCAGGCGAACGAACGGCGCCTGCGCGCGGCGGATGCAATAGCCGTCGATCCAGGAAAGCCCTTCCAGGAACTGCTGGCGACGCTGGGCTTCGCCGTCCCTCAGGAACAGGTCCATGTAGCGGTTCACGTTGGCGGCCTTTGCCCCGGGGGTGTCCGTCTGCGGAATAATGCACTCCGTCAGCGCGATTACCGTTTCGTTCTGGTGACGGTCAAACACGGCGGGCGCCCAGGCGGCGTCATTGGCCTGGCGCGTGCTGGTGGGGGAAACGGGATGCTGGTGTTGTGCCTGCAGCGCAGTGGCGGCGGCGCCGCTCGCGCCAACGCGAAAAAGGTCCCGGCGGTTCATGCTGTCTATCATGCCGCATTTCCGGCGACTCCGCTGCATCGCAACAGGAGACACAATCAATGTTCTGGCAAATGTTTCCTAACGGCGCTAACATGAGCAAGGGTCTGCTTGTGGCTGCATCCTTATCCACCTCTCAGCAACTGCCGGGAGCGGAACACCTGGCGACAGCGGGCGCGCGTCCTCCGCTTGCCGTTGTGCTGGCGTGAGGAGCTCTGATCGAGGAATCGAGAGCCATTCATGACATCACCTGGAGCCAGTGCCACCCGCCCCCGTCCCGTCCCCGATGCCCGAACGCCGGCTGCACTGCAGGGCTGGCTGCGGCTGTCGGCGCACGTGGCGCTTACCAACACCGCGACGTTGTTTCTGGAACAACAGGGCAACGTCTGGCCCATTGCCTCCCATGGAACCGCCAACGATGGCGTCCGCGCCGCTGCGCTGCTGCTGCCGGACTTCCTGAACGAACTGGAACCAGAGGCCGTATTCCCCGACGCTTCGCTGGAAAACGACGTCACCAATTTGTTGGCCACCTTGCTGGCGGACGAACCCGGCCTCCTGATTGCGTTCCGGTTTCCCGTCCTGGCCCAGGACACCCAGGCCGTGCTGTTGCTGGCCCACCCGGCGCCGCGACCCCTCGTGTCCGACGAAACCAGCCTCCTGTTGCGCGAGCTCTCCCGCCAGATTGCCCTGCGCATGGAAGCCCGCGAAGAGAAGCAGGAATTGGATGCCTCGCGGGACCTGCAAGCCACCTTGCGTCAACACGTGAACCTACTGGCGGACCCCCGCTGCGTGGGCCACTGCATCGTCAACGAAGCCGGACACGTGCTCGCTCTCAGTGAGGCCCTGCGCCTCCACCTGCATCTCCCCCGCGAAGCAGAGGCCCTTAGCTTTGAGCATCTGTTCGCGTTCGATTCCACCTTCCAGGACGCGCCTGAAGTGGACGTGCTTACCGGATTACCCTGGGCCAAGGTACACGACACCGATTGCGTCCATCGCGGCGGCGACGGCGGCCTGCTGCGCTTTCGCGCTTACTCCGCCCCGGTCACCTATGCCGGTGATGAACGGGCCTGGAGCGTGGCCTTCCTGCGCATGGGGGCAGAGGATGGCATCGGCCCCATGAACGGACGTCAAACCCAGACCATCCTGATTGCGGAAGATCACCCGGTGAACCAGCGTGTCATCCAAGGCATGGTGGAGAAGCTGGGGCTGCGGGCGGAAATCGTCTCGAATGGCCTGGAAGCAGTGCATGCCGTCTGCCACCGCCCCTACGCGGCGATTCTCATGGATTGCCAGATGCCGGAAATGGACGGCATTGAAGCCACCCGCTTCATCCGTGCCAACGAGGAGAGCATCGGACGGATTCCCATTGTCGCCGTCACCGCCTTTGGCCACGAGGACGACCGCCGCCGCTGCCTGGAGGCTGGCGTGGATGAGTTCATGGTGAAGCCCATCCGCATGGAAACGCTGGCGGATGTGTTGCGACGCTGGACCAAACCGGACCAGCCAGCGGAGTCCACGGCAGGCTCTTCGGCAAGCCCGGCCTCCCGACGCATGGACGAGGCGCTGGACCGTCTGCGTGCTGACCTGGATACCGATGTCGTGCGCGACATTGTCAACCTGTTTGTGGAGGATAGCGCCACGCGCATCGGAGGCCTCCGTGCCATGGCCGACAGCCAGCGCTGGCAGGATGCCCGCGACCTGGTCCACAAGATCAAAGGCAGTTCCAGCAGCCTGGGGGCGCGCGATCTGGTGGACGCCTGTGAGGCCTTTGAGAACGAGCGCAGCAGCGCACCAGAGACGCTGCGTCAACGCCTGCTGGAAATCGAAGAGCAGTTCGCCCAAACCGTCCCCTACCTCAAGCAGTACATCGCCCGCCTGGAACAATAGACAAATCGGTGTCGCGGGCCAAAGGCAGCAGCTTAGCTGCGCAGGATGTGACGCAGGGCGGCATGCAGGCCCGCGTATTGAAAGCGGAATCCAGCCGCTTCGGCGGCCTCCGGCTTCACCCGCTGGCTGCCCAGCAGCGCCTGGGAACCCTCGCCAAACAGCAGTCGCAGGCCGAACTCAGGAACCCGAAAGATCGCCGGACGCTTCAGAATCCGGGCCAGCGTATCGGTGAATTCCTGGTTGGTCACCGGATTGGGGGACGCGCCATTCCACACGCCGCGGATGTGGGGATACTGTAGTGGGAACAGCATCATGCCCACCAGGTCATCCAGATGAATCCAGCTCATCCACTGCGCTCCCTGCCCCAGCGGACCGCCCAAGCCCGCTCGGAAGGGAGGCAGCATCCGCTCCAACGCCCCGCCTTCCATTCCAAGCACGATCCCGATACGGATGCGCAGCACACGGACGCCCAGCGCTTCGGCCGCTAGCGCCTCCTGCTCCCAGGCTTGGGAAACGTCAGCAAGAAAGTCCGTGCCGGGCGCCGAATCCTCCGTCAGCACTTCATCGCCACGCGACCCGTAGTAGCCAATCGCCGATGCCGAAACCAACAACTCCGGGCGGGTCTCCATCCGGGACATCGCCTGCACCAGGTTTCGGGTGGAAAGCACGCGACTATCGCGGATGCGGCGCTTGATCTCCGGTGACCAACGTTGGGCGACGGGTTCGCCCATCAGGTGGATCACCGCATCGCTGCCATCCAGGCTGGCGGCGGGCGCCGGTTCCGTTTGCGAATCCCAAACGTGCGCCTCGGCTTGCGCCGGCAAATTGGCGCGCAAGTTGCGCGTCAGCAACTGCACGTTCCAGCCGGAGGCCAGCAACTGCTCAACCAGCCGGCTGCCAACGAATCCAGTCCCCCCTGTAACGGTTACCCGCATGCTGCGCTCATTGTACGCGATGAGGGTCTTCGCCGCTAACCTTCAGGTACTGAATCTCCTTCAAATAGGCTCCCACATTGGTCTTGCGCTCCATCCCGCTCAAGGCCATATAGCGCACTTTGCCGAAGATGGGACGCTCAAACCACGGGCGGTCATGAAGCCCGAAGCACCACAGGATGCTGGTATAGGTGTTGGGATCGCGGCCATCCAGGGCATAGCGATCGTGGATGTAGATCATGGTCTCCAGCGCGTCCTGGCAGGTGGGCGACCACTCGATGATCTTTTTGCCCCAGTACATCCGGTAATAGCCGTGGATCTTGCCGCGCAAACGCATCTCCCACTGGGTGGCGTTCCACAGCTCGTCGTGCGTGAGCGCCTGCTCAAACTGCTCACGGCGATAACAGGGGTCTCGCGGGTCAGCCGCATGGGCGCGCAGAGTTTGCAAGGCCCATTCCGGCAGGTTCTTCAGGCTTTCCGGACGCGGCGAAAACAACGCGTGATTAAAGGCCAGTTCCCGACGCACAATCAGCTCTTCCAGGAAGCCCTCCGTGGAGAGCCCCATCTGCCGGCCGTAGTCCCGCGCCGCCAGCGCCACCTCCAACCCACTCACCCGCCCGTAGTGCAGATAGGGGCTGAGGTTGCTGGTGGCATGGCGGCTGGGTTCGTTTCGTTCGCCTTCATACTTGCGCAAGCGCTCATGCAGGAAGACGTCCAGATGCCGCAATGCCATGGCGCGGGTACCGGGAAAGCTGATGGAGGGCTTCACCGCGTGGTCAATATCGCAACTGGCCACCAGGGCCGGAATCGTTTCCGGGGTCACCTCCGTATGAAATCCCGGGGTCGGCAGTGTCCATCGTATGTCCACCTTCCAGCCCGGCAGTTCCGTCAGGTAGTTGGGCAACAGGCGATGGATGCGCGGGCGCAGCGTGTAGGCGGCGTATTGCTTCTTCTCAATCTGCCGCATGGGCACCACACAACTGGAGTCCACCTGGAAGTAGGCAACGTCGATCTTCCCAGCCACGCTCTGGTTGTGCTTCCGGGTGAGGAAGGTGGGGAAATCGTCGGTCACCACCGCCGCCGCCTCGCCCGCCAACCGGTACAGCACATCGTTGGGGTCCTTGGCGTTGCGATGCAGGTAAAAGCAGTAGCCCGCGCCGCGCCCACGAATCCCGGCCGCCATTTCGGGTACGCCCTCCAGGATGAACGTGTGCAACCGGTCATTGGCCAGGGGGAAACTGTAGGTGAGCGCCTCGTACACCAGCAGCGGGATGCGCCGTTCGTTGGCAAGCTCGGCCGCATAGGCCAGCGCGTGGTTGGCTTCGGCGCGCCGGTTGGCTTGGCTCCAGTAGAGGATGTAGCGCCCTGCTTCGCGGAAGGGCTGGTTGTTGGCACGAAAGACACGGTCCTGCACGTGTCTTAGGATGTCACGCTTCGGCCCGGCGGCGTAACGATTGGCGGCACGGCAGCGGCGCTAGCGCGCGGCGTCGGCATCGGCATCGGCATCGGCCACCAGGGGGCGGGCGCTGGCGGCCAGGGGGTTGGCCAATCCGCGCGCCGCATGGTAGCCCGGCTGCACCCGTTCCACAATCTGCGCGCTGGGCCGTTCCAGCATCCGGAAGAAGGGGGTGGGATAGAGCCCGATCCAGAACACCAGCAGCACGAATGGCGCGAACACGGCCAACTCACGGAAGCTTAGGTCAGCGAGTGCGGCATTCTTCTCAGCCACGTCGCCCAACATCGTGCGCTGGTACAACCACAGC
>JALOKO010000048.1 GCA_025456495.1 Bryobacterales bacterium
GCTGGCGTGTCCGGTGAACAAAATCGGGGATATTGACCTGATGCTAAGTACCCACCATGGCTTTCGTACCTCAAACAACCCGGTGCTGGTGCGCGCGGTAGCGCCTCGGGTGGTGGTGATGAACAATGGCGCGAAGAAGGGCGGCGACCCCGAGCGCTGGCGCACCATCCGCGCCATCAAGGACTTTGGCCCCTTTTATTGGCAGACCCAGAAAAGTGTGTTGGAAGGCGGTGCGCACAACGTGCCCGATGACTACATCGCTGCCCTGGAGGCCCAGGACGAACCGGCCTGGATCAAGGTGGTAGCGCACAAAGACGGCAGCTTCCGGGTGATCAATAGCCGCAACGGCAAGACCGTGTACTATCGGAAGTAGCCCGCAGCGCCCCTCGCATGAGTATTCCCAGCGTTCCGTATTTTCTGTTCCTGGGCCTGGTGTTTCTGGCCTATTGGCCGCTGTCACGGTTCCGGGCCTTGTCCCTGGGTGTGGTGCTGTTTGCCAACTACTTCTTCTATGCCCGCTACGACCTCACCTACCTGTTCCTGATTCCGGCTGCATCCACGGCGGATTTCCTCATCGGACTGGCGTTGGACCGTTCGCGGAACGCCCCCCTGCGCCGCCTCCTGGTGAGCCTTAGCTTAGTGGTGAACCTGGGCATGCTGGTGAGCATTCGCTACACCGGCGACGCCATCAGCGCGCTTCAGCCGCTGGCGGGCCAGGTGTTTCCGGGATGGCAGGTACTGCTGCCGCTGGGGCTCTCCTTCTACGCCTTCCAATCGCTTACCTACACTCTGGACATCTACCGGCGCGACGCCAAGGCCACCACCAGTTACCTCACCCATCTGACGGCGGTGTCGTTCTTCCCCACCACCCTTGCGGGACCCATTACCCGCGTTAGCGTGCTAATTAGCCAGTTCAGCCGCCCCGGACGCGACTTCGCTGAGAAGCATGCCGGTAAGGCCTTTTTCCTCATCGGCCTGGGGGCGGCCAAGAAGTTGCTGATTGCGGATTACCTGGGAGAGAACCTGGTGAATCGCATCTTTGACTTTCCGGCGCTCTATAGCGCGGCGGAGGTGGCGCTGGGCGTGGTGGCCTACGCATTCCAGCTCTATTACGATTTCTCGGGCTACACCGATATTGCCCTGGGTTCCGCTCTGTTGCTGGGCATCCAACTGCCTGCCAACTTCAAGCAGCCTTACCTGGCCACCGATATCGCCGATTTCTGGCGCCGCTGGCATATCAGCCTGTCCAACTGGCTGCGCGACTACCTCTACTTCTCCCTTCCCGGGCTGCGCTCCAAATGGAAAGGCTTTACCTACCTGAACCTGGTCATCACCATGACGCTGGGCGGCATCTGGCACGGACCCAGTTGGAACTTCGCCATCTGGGGACTGCTGCACGGAAGCGCGCTGGCCGTAACCCGCTGGTGGCAGACGCGACCCGGGAAACCGTCATCGGAGGCTGCCCCCACCCTGTGGATGAGGCTGGCGGCCCGCACCGGCACCTTCAGCTTTGTCTGCCTCGCCTGGGTCTTCTTTCGCGCGGACTCACTGGACGGGGCAATGGCCGTTCTGCGCCACCTGGGCACCCTTAGTGTGGGATTTGCCAACCTGAACGCCGGACTTTGGGTAACACTAGTGGTAGCGGTGTGCGCGCACTTCGTTCCGGAACGCTGGTATGGGAAAACGCTCGAAACATGGCAAGGGCTCCCGGCGCTTGCCCAAGCTGCGACGCTCGTCGTCCTTGCCGCAATCATCCAGTTCGTGGCGTCCACCGGATCAGCGCCCTTCATTTACCAGCGTTTTTAGGGAAATCGCGCGTGGGTGGGTTTGGGCGCGTTCCCGGCTGGCGGCGCTGCGACACCGGTTTCCCGCCACAACACCGCCGGTTTCCTTGCCGCGTTCGCTCCGCCGCATGGGGCAATGGACGAACCGCGTGGCCGCTTTGGAGCAGCGCCTGCACCTCCTTCTGCGGCTGCCCGGATACCCTGCCCCCGCGGTGCTGGTGCTAGCCGTGGTGATCGCCGTCGCCGTGTGGCCCGCGCTGGCCCCCGGCTTGGGATTGCGTCCGCTGGAGGCCGCGCAGGTGCGCGCCGCCTTTGACCTGCTGGACGGCAAGCCCATCCAGTTCGACGTCGATACGGGCGATCCGCATGCATCACTGGACTCCCTGTTGGCGCGTCAGCAGGAGTTGCCATTGCTTGACCCTACGGGCAGCCTGGATGGCTTCTTCCGCTTGCTGCAAAGCGTTGAGGGCGCAGCTCCCACGCCCACCACTGGATCCCGCCCCCAACCCACCACTGGATCCCGCGCCCAACCCGCCGCGGAACCCATCCACATTCTGCACTACGGCGACTCCCCCACCACCGCGGATCTCATCACCGCAGATGTGCGGTTGCGACTGCAGCAGCGATTCGGCAACGCCGGCCACGGCTTCAGTTTGGTGGCGCCTCCTTGGGTGTGGTACCAGCATCGTGGCGTCAAGCTGGCTGCTTCCGGATGGAACCTGGTATCGCCCGCTATTGGTCGTCGTGGTGACGGACGGTACGGCTTGGGCGGGGTGAGCTTTGAGGGCAGCCCGGGCGCCTATTCCGAATTCACCCTCCAGGACTCCAGCCATACCCGCGTGCGCGCCTACTTCCTGAAGCGCCCGGACGGAGGATCCTTTACCGTGGAGGCGGATGGCGTTTCCCTGGGGGAGGTCTCCACCGAATCCACCCAAGTGGAAAGCGGCGCCCAGGTGTTCCCCATCCCGCCCGGTACCCGCAGGGTGGCCGTCCGCGTCACTCGCGGAGCCGCACGCGTCTTCGGATTGGAGTTCTTCAAGAACCGGACGGGCGTGGTCTATTCCAGTCTGGGACTCAATGGCGGCAGCACCGAGGTGCTCTCCCGGCACATGGAGCCGCTACACTGGGCAGAACAATTGCGCACCGCCAAGCCGAAGTTGGTGGTGATCAACTATGGCACCAATGAGAGCGTCTATCGGGAGTATGTCTCCAAACAATTGGAGGGCGAACTGCGCAAGGCGGTGCTGCGCGTGCGACAGTCCGTGCCCGATGCCGCCATCCTCATCATGAGTCCCATGGACCGGGGCGTGCGCGACGAGGAAGGAAATATCCGTACGGCGGAAACCATTCCCCAGGTGGTGGCCATCCAGCAGAAAGTGGCCGAAGAGTTGCAAGTGGCCTTCTTCAATACATTCGCGGCGATGGGCGGATCGGGTACCATGGCGCGGTGGTATGCCAGCAATCCGCGCCTGGTGGGTGGGGACTACATCCACCCCATGCCCGCCGGGGCGCAACGTGTTGGCGATCTGCTGGTGGAAGGTCTGGAGGAGCAGTACCGCCTGTTTAAGCTGCGAGAGTTGCGAAAGTCCATCCAGGCAACCTCTCCGGTGCAGGAGAAACGCGGATGAGCGCCTGCGCAAAGGCCCGCATGGTGGGGCAGGCAGCCATCTTTGGGCCGGGTGCGGTGTTGGCGCTGGTGCTGCTGTTGGGCATGGCCCCGTACGCATGGGGGCAAGGCACGCCATCGCCAAAGACCTCCACGTCCAAGAGCCGGAGCGCCGCCGCGCGCAAGCCCCTGCCCTCGGCGGCCCGCAAAGCGCAAGCCCCGCGTTCGGTGGGCGCCACGCGCCGGACCTCCACCAAAAGGACAACCAGGGCGAAGCCGTCCGCGGCCACCCTGGCGGCGCGCCGCCGCGCTGCCGCCGCTTCCGCCGCCCAGCGCGAACAGGCATCCGCGGCCGTCGCTGAACAACTCGGTCAGGTTCCCGACACGCCTCTGCTGCAGGCCTCCGCCCTGGTCCCCTTCTTTGAGCATCTATACCGGCAGGAGCAACAACCGGGTGCGGGTCCCGTGCGCATTCTGCATTATGGGGATTCCCACACGGCTGCTGACGTCTGGACATCGGCCATCCGCACCGCGCTGCAGGCGCGCTTTGGCGATGGCGGCAGCGGCTTCAGTCACCCCGGCGCCCCATGGCGGGGTTACCGCCGGTTTGATGTCTCCAGCAAGGCCAGCCCAGGCTGGCAGAGCGCGGGCCTGGTGGGCAAGGCCAGCCTGCGCGGGGATGAATTCCAAGGGCTGAGCGGGGTGAGCGTCAGTACCTCCCGTGCTGGACAGTGGATCACGCTGGAGGCCCGCTGCAGCAGTCTGGAAGTACACTACCTGCGCCAGCCGGACGGCGGCCGGTTTCTGTTGTACGACAACGACGAACTGATTGCTGAACATGCCACCAGCGGCGAACTGGGCGCCGGCATTCTGCAACTGGCCACGCACGAGGGCGATCATCATTTCCGGATCGAGACCGTGGATGCCGCCCCGGTGCGGCTGTTCGGATGGGTGGCGGAACTGCCGGGCGGCGTCACCTATGAGCCCATGGGCATCAACGGCGCCCAGATGTCGATTGTTTCCCGCTGGGACCCCGGCCTCTTCCAGGCCTACCTTGGACAACGCGATCCCGCCCTGATTGTGATTGCCTACGGCACCAACGAGGCAGGCCAGACAGTGTGGAATTACGATAGCTATTACGCGGAGGTTGACCGGGTACTCAAGCGCATTCGCGCCGCATCGCCCACGGCCTCTCTGCTGGTGGTGGGGCCGCCGGACCGCATGTGGTACCTGCGCAAGCGAGGCTGGGCCAAAGCGCCCCGGTTGGACCTGGTCATCCAGGCCCAGCGCGACGCGGCCCTCGCAAATCAGGCCGCCTTCTGGGATACCCACTCCCGGATGGGTGGCGACGGCTCCATGCGCCGCTGGGTGCAGGCCGGACTGGCCGGGCGCGACCACGTCCATTTCTCGGCCGATGGCTACCGCCGTTTGGGCGAAGTGCTGTTTCACGATCTGATGGTTCAGTACAATGAGTTCAAGGGCCTGCGGCAGAATTGGACCTCCGCCGGTTCCGGTGACCCATCCCCTCCTCCACAGCCAGGCGCCCATGAACCCTCAGCATCAGCTCATCCTACAACTCGTCAAGAAGGTCTCAAGGAAAGATAGCAGCCCGCAGCCGGAGGAATCCTTGTTTGAGTCTGGCTACCTGGACTCGTTTGCGTTGCCCGATCTGGTTTCGGAACTGGAGGCCCAATTCGGCGTGAAGATCCCCGATTCTGATCTGAACCCGCGGAAGTTCGACTCCATCGAACGAATTGCATCCTATCTGGAAGAGCGCGCTCACAAAGGTGCGTAATCGATGGGACGGGGTGGTCCCCCATCCAGGAAGCGTGGTTGTCTCGTGGCATTCCTAGAACAGATGGCGCGCTGGCTCCCTGAGCGGGTAGTGGCGAATGCGGAAATGGGAGCTCTTCTCGGCTGTGATGCTGAGTGGATCCGCAATGTATCCGGCATTGAGGAGCGGCGCTTTGCGGCGCCGGAGGAAACCACGGTGCATATGGCAGTGGAAGCGGCCCGGCAGTGCCTTGCCGACGCGGGCATTCGGCCCTCCGATATCGGCTATCTGCTGTGCTCGTGCGGCTCTGGGGAACGGCGTTTCCCCGGCCCTGCAGCCAGCATTGCCAGCGCCTTGGGCTGCGTCGAGATTCCCGCAATTGACCTTCCGCTGGCCAGCGCCGGCGCTCTGGTGGCCCTGGACTTGGCCCGCGACCTGGCGCCACGTTACGGCCGTGTGCTGGTGGTGGCCACGGAAAAGATGTCCACCGTCGCCCTCACGCAGCCGCTGGAGCGCGGGGTGTCGATGCTGTTTGGCGACGGCGCCGGCGCGTGCATTGTCAGCCCCGATAAGGGTCGCCTGCAGATTGTGGATTCGCTGGTCGCCAGCGATGGGCAGTTCGCTGACGATCTCGCCCTGCCCTTTGCATCACCGCTATCCATGAACGGCCGCAGCGTCATCCTGCACGCCTCCCGCAAAATTCCCAGGGCGATTTCCATGCTGCTGGAACGCAATGGATTGCGCCCCTCGGATGCAGCCGCCTACGTCATGCACCAGGCCAACCTGAACTTGATTTGGAAGGTGGCCGATGCCTTGGAGGTAGCCAGCGAGCGCTTCTTCACCAACATTGCGCGCTACGGCAACACGTCCAGCGCTTCGCTGCTGATCGCCGCTGCCGAACTGATGGATAGCAATCCTCCGCAGCCTGGACAGTATGCGGTGTTGACGGCATTCGGCGCGGGCTACCAGTGGGGCGCTATGCTGCTGCGGGCCGCTTAGTATGCCCCGGGGCGCGGCATCCCCCGCGTCTTACCGCGCGCTAGAGCCCCTTCAAGAACTGGCGCACTGCGGCCACCGTCTCCGCCTTGCGGTCCCGGCGCACGTTGTGCCCGGCGCCGGAAATATACATCATCGTTCCCCTGGCCAGCAACGCGGCCGTTTCCTTCTCGGCCACCTGGGCCTGCGCTGGCGTATCCGCTTTCAGGATCAGGGTAGCAGCGGTGATGCGCGGGAACAGCTCACTCATCGCGGGTCGCATCGCGGCGGTCCCCATGCTGGTATTCGGATGATGCATCCGCTTGGATGGCGCCCAGTATGCGCATTCGCTTTGCCCCCACTGCGGCGTGTTCTTCATGCACTCGGCCACCAACTGGGCTTCAGTGAAATTGTTCCGGGCCAGGATCTGCGCCCGTCGTTGCTCAGGGTTGGCGCCCGCCAGGTTCCGTCGCGGGCCCAGGTAGGGGTCTTCCAGAATCACCGCCCGCGGAACATCTGGGTGTTTGGCCGCGAACCACGCGGTGGACGCGCTACCCATGGAGTGCCCCATCACCACTGGCTTGTCCAACCGCAGCGCCTGGATGAGGCCTGCCAGGTCGTCGGCTTGGGCGTCGGGTGGATCATACGGCGTCGGAGGGTCGGTTCGCCCGTGCCCGCGAGCGTCATACAGGATGATGTCATAATCGTCCGCGAAATCCTTGGCGAAGTTCACCCAGCATAGCCCGTCATCAGAGCTGCCATGCGCCAGCACCATGGGTGGCTTGTCGCCTCCGGTGCGCCAATAGTGGATGCGGATTCCATTGGCCATCACATAGCCTTCGGTCCACCCGTCCGGAGTGGGTGGTGCGGCCAGAAGGCCAAGCGTCGCAACCAGGAAGAGCCCAAGGAGTATCCGTGTTCGCTGCATGTCAATTTCCTCCAACGGTGACTGCGGAGATTGTGTCAAAGTCCGCCGCCCAGTACCAGCGTCCCGGATGCCAGCGTCCCGGATGCCAGCGTCCCGGATGCCAGCGTCCCGGATGCCAATGTCTCGGCAAATCCAGTGCAAGGGCCACCACGGCCAATCACCGGCAAGGCCGCTGCCTGCCGCGGGCCTCCGCCAAGGGCCGCCGATTGCGAGACAATGGCTCGCATGGAAAGCAATCGCAGGCAGTTGCTCCGGGTCGCCAGTACGGGGATAGCCAGTGCGGCCGCCATCGGGTTCCCCTCCACCACCAGCAGCGCACAGTCCAAGGAGAAGCGGGTTTCAGGCTCGCGCACCCGATTATCCCTGAACGCCTACTCATTCAACCAGCCATTGCGCGACGGCAAAATGACTCTGTTCGATCTGGTGGATTTCTGCGCGCGGCAAGGCCTGGATGGTCTGGACGCGACGGCCTATTACTTCCCCGGCTATCCCCAGGTTCCCCCTGATGCGTACCTGTTCGATCTCAAACGCCACGCCTTCGTCAACGGCGTCACCATCCACGGCTCCGGTGTGCGGAATGACTTTGCCATCCCGGGCAAAGACGCGCTTGAGCAGAACAAGACGCTGGTGAAGGACTGGGTGGTGGCCGCGTCCAAGCTGGGGGCCAGCATCGTCCGCGTCTTCAGCGGGAGAGAGATCCCTCCCGGTTACACCTTCAATCAGGTGCTGCAATGGATGGTGCCGGCCTTCGCGGAGTGTGCCGCCTTCGCGCAGAGACATGGCGTTGTGCTGGGCCTGCAGAACCACCATGATTTCGTGAAAACAGCCGACGAAACCATCCGCGTGGTTGACGCAGTAGGCTCCCCGTGGATGCGCGTGATTCTGGATGTGGGCAGCTTGCGCCAACGCGACGTCTACCAGGAGATTGCAGCGCTACTGCCCTATGCCGTCTCCTGGCAGGTGAAGGAGATGGTGTGGATGCAGGGTAAGGAACAGCCCATTGACCTAATGCGCTTGAAGCAGATTGTGGACGCCGGCGGCTTCCGGGGCTTCCTGCCCATCGAAACCTTGGGTCCGGGCGACCCCAACATCAAGGTGCCCGCCTTTCTGCGGCAAGTCCGCCAGGCATTCGGCGGGTAGCGGGCAACGCGTACCAACCTACGCGCCATGCAGTCCGTAGCCACAGGCTGGGTACACGCGCGGTAGGATACTTCCATGTCGGACGCACGCCCCACCATCACGCGGCGCAGAGGTCTCACTGCGCTCTCGGGCCTCACTGCGCTCTCGGGTCTCACTGCGCTCTCGGGCTTTGCCGCGCTCAACGCGCCTGGGGCGTCGCCAGCGATTGCTGCCGCGGGTCAGCGTCCGGCGCCCCGTTCCCAGCAACCCAGCGTGCTGTCGCAGCAGATCAGCGCCGCGGTGGATCGCATCGCAATCGTCAACACCCATGAGCACACCATCGCCGAAGCGGATCGCCTGGCCGCCCCGCGCGACCCCTTTCAGTTGGTGGGCCACTACCTCATCAACGACCTGATTGCAGCCGGCCTGCCGCCTGATGACGCCGTGAAGCTGGCGAATGCCGATGCCCCTATCGCCGAACGCTGGAAGCGCCTGCAGCCCTATTGGGATCGCTGTCGTTTCACCGGCTATGCCCGTGCCTTTTCCACCGCGCTGGCGGATCTGTATGGCGTGCAGCAGGTAAACCTGGAAGGCCTGCAGCGCGCCGCTGAGCAGATGCGGCAACTCCGTCCGGGCTTCTATCGGGAGGTGTTGCAGCGTCGCGCGCACATTGCCTATTCCGTCCTGGACGATTACTGGAATGGCGAGCCCACGCGCCCGGACGCGGACCTGTTCGTCCTGGCCCGCAAGTTCGATTGGTTTGTGGCGCCGAATGCCCGCCCTGACCTGGATCGCATGGGTGAAGTGACCGGCGTGGAAGTGAACTCGCTGGCCGCGTTAAAGCGCGCCATGGAAACCCGCATTCAGCAGAACCTGGATGTGGGGATGGTCACCATCAAGAGCACCATCGCTTACCAGCGCAGCCTGGAATTCCTGCCCGCCACTGAGGCCGATGCCGCCCGCGATTTCTCTCGCCTCCAGGCCCTGAAGCAGCGGCGTCCCACCCGCGACGAAGACGCCACCGATCGCCCCTTCCGCGCCCTGGAAGATCACATGTTCCACCATCTACTGGCGGTGGCGGAAGATCGCGGCCTGCCCCTCCAGATCCACACCGGCATGCAGGCAGGCAACAGCAATCATGCGCCCAACACGCGCGCATCGCTGCTGACGCCCTGCATCCGGCGCTATTCCCGCCTGCACGTTGACCTGTTTCACATCGGCTTTCCCTGGACCGGCGATGTGCTTGCCCTGGCGAAGATGTTTCCCAACGTGAGTGTGGATTTCTGCTGGGCTTGGGTGCTGTCGCCGGCCCTTGCCCGGCGCGCGCTTCGGGAGATGCTGGACGCCCTTCCCTACACCAAGATCCTCGGCTTCGGCGGCGATTACCGCTATGTGGAGCTAAGCTACGGGCACTCCCGCATTGCCCGTCAGAACATCACCCGTGTGCTGGTGGAGATGATTGAGGAAGGGGCCTTGAATGAGAATCAGGCCCTGGAGATTGCCCAAGCCATCCTGGCCGATAACGCAGCGCGACTGTTTCCTCGCGTGCGAACAGCCTAGCGCCGCGTGCGAACAGCCTAGCGCCGCATGCGCCCGGCATGCTGCATCCGCACTGTCCAGCCCAGGTAGCGCAGCATCGACGCCCGACGCGTCCACAGGAATCGCCAGAATTCCCCGAAGCCCAGCGTTTCCGCGGGAATCCCGGAAAAGGTTTCAATCCGCCAGCGCAAATAGGGGCTTGCCCAGGGCCGGAGACGATATCCTCGCGACGAGCGCCACAACAGCTTGAGGGTGCTCCACATCGTGCGATCGCCTACTTCTTGAATGAGCTAGGCGTGGGCTTGGCTGGAGCACTGGGCGGTGTCAAGGCCGGTGATTCGGGGGCGCCAGGCAAGTCCTGCCCCTTCGGACTGGCATAGTAGCCCGTGCGTGTGCGCACCGTCAGGCCCCGCCCTTTCGCCTTCACTTCAATCCGCCGGAAACTGCCATCCAATGCCTGGTTGATGGGAGAATAGCCCAACACATACTGGTTGCGAATATCTTGCGCCACCTGCTTGGCAATCTCATCTACCTGCGCCAGGGCGCCCGGGAAATAGCTCTGTCCCCCGGTTGCTTTGGTGAGGGCTTCCATGGCGCGTTCCGCTCGCTTGGCTTCACGACGCTCTTCCTCATTCAACAGCCCGATCGCGTAAACCAGCACTTCCGATTGCTGGGCACGCTGCACCAGCTTCTCCAGGGTAATGGCGCTGGCGTTGTCGTTCCCATCAGTAACCACCAGCAACACCTTCTTGTCCTTGCGGCTCTTTTCGCGCATGTAGTCAATGGATGCGCTGATGGCGTCGCGCATGGCGGTGCCACCCCGGGAATCAATCTGGGAGATGCCCTCTTCCAGCTTCTTGCTGTCGTTGGTCATGGTGACATCCAGATAGAGATCGTCGTTGAAGTTCACCACGAATACTTCGTCGTCGCGCGTGGAACTCTTCACCAGAGCCACGACAGCGGACTCCACCTGCTTGCGCTTGTCGCGCATGCTGCCGCTGTTGTCCACAATCAGCCCCAGCGAGACCGGAATATCCTCCCTGCGGAAAAGCCGCAGCGGCTGCTCCTGCTTTTCCTCCAGGACGGTGAAGGCCGATTGGTCAAGGTCAGTCACCAGGTTGCCCCGGCGGTCCACCACACTGGCGTGCAACAGCACCAACCGGGTATCGCTGCGGAAGACGGGATCCGCTTCCTGAGGGATCAGCGCCGGGGCCAGCAATAGCGACAGCATCAGCAGCACTGCAGCGGGTCGGGTTGGATTCGTCCAGTTCACCAAGGTTCAATTCCAATCAATCACGTTCTGGCCAATTCAATTCCAATCAGGCTTATTCCAGCACGTTCAGGCCCATTCCGCCATATTGAGGCCCAATTCACCACGGTCAGGCCCAATTCACCAGGGTCAGGCCCAATTCACCACGGTCGGTCAGTCCAATCCTCGCACGCCGCCCCTCACTGGGTGGGCGCATAGTAACCCGGTCGCCAGTATGCCTTCAGCTTCGGCAATCCACGTGGTTGCACCAGCTCAACCTTCACCTTGCGGTACTTCCCATCCCGCGACGCGTTGGATGGCGCGTACCCGATGACATACTGGTTTCGCAATTGAATGCCGATCTTGGCGGCGACATCCGGCAGTTCGTTCACGCTGTTGATGGTATAGCTGCGGCCGCCGGTCTGTTGGCTGATTTCGTTCAGCAACCCAGGCCCACGCATCTCTTCGGCGGTGGAACTGTATCCGTCGAAAATGCCCACCGTGTAAATCTGGACGTCCGCTTCCTTCACCAGGTTGCGGATCTCCGTGGTGGTGTAGCGGCTGGAATTATCCGCGCCATCAGAGATCACCAGCAGCGCTTTCCGCGGGTTCTTGGCCTTCTTCATCTCACTCAATGCCAGGTAAATCGCATCCAACAACGCGGTGCGTCCCTTGGCCTGGGCAAACGTCAAACGGCTTTGGATGTCCCCCGTTTCGTGGGTAAAGGCCTGGGACAGCGTGGGGCGATCGTTGAACTGCACCAGAAAGAATTCGTCCTCAGGATTGGCTGTCTTGAAGAACTGCGCCGCGGCCTCGCGCGATTTCTGCAGCTTGTTGTTCATGCTTCCGCTGGAATCGAACACCAATCCCACAGAGAGAGGCGAATCCTCACTGGCGAAGTGGATGATGTCCTGTTCCTTGTCGGCTTCCACCACCCGGAAATGCTCACTTTCCAGGCCGGTCACAAACCGGTTCATTGGGTCAGTTACCGTGACAGGAATCAGCACCAGTTGGGTGTCGATACGGATGTTGCTTTGGCGATCCAGCTCCGGCACAGACGGCAAGCGTTCCGGACTTACCGTGGTGCGCACCGGCTGGGCGTACAGTGAGGAGGCCAGCAAAAGCAGGCCCACGAAGGCAAAGCCGGATGCAAAGACTCGCATGGAAGCCGCCATCCACACCCCCGGGAGGGGCGTTGATTGTTGTGAGTATATCATGATGCTGCCCATGGTATGATCGAACGTGCCTGCCACTGTTCTAGGAGTGATTCCCGCCCGATACGCTTCTACCCGCTTCCCAGGAAAGGCCCTCGCTCTCATCGGCGGAAAGCCCATGGTCCAGCACGTTTACGAGCGCGCGGTGCGCTGCGGGCGGTTGAGCCAAGTGATCATCGCCACCGATGACCTGCGTATCGCCAAGGCTGCCGAGGCTTTTGGCGCTCCCTGCAGGATGACCCAACGGAACCATCAGTCAGGAACCGACCGGGTGGCGGAAGTAGCCGCGGCGCACCCTGCGGACTTTGTGGTAAACATCCAGGGCGACGAGCCCCTTATTGATATCAACGCAATTGAGGCGGCCATCGTTGCGCTGGAAGCGGCTCCTGGTTGTGAGATGTCCACCTTATGCAAGCAGATTGACAATCCCGCTGATCTGCATAACCCCAACGTCGTCAAGGTGGTGCGCAATCTGGCGGGGGAAGCCATCTATTTTTCCCGACATTCCATCCCCTTCCTGCGCGGCGAAGAGACTCCGCGCCTGCAGCACATTGGCCTGTACGTCTACCGGCATCCGTATCTGCTGAACTACTCCCGCCTACCCGTGGGACCCCTGGAAAAGGCCGAGTGCCTTGAGCAACTACGCGCCCTGGAAAACGGCCATCGCATCGCCGTTGCCGAAACAGGATACGATTCCATTGGGGTGGATACGCCCGAAGATCTACACCGCATTCGCGCCTGGATGGAGA
>JALOKO010000049.1 GCA_025456495.1 Bryobacterales bacterium
CGCGGCAGGCTTGCCATTGGAGTCGAACGTGATCCTGTACGCGGGGCGCCTCTCACCGGAGAAGAACCTTGGCCTGCTCGTGGACACCTTGCATGAGCTGGACCACAGCCGGGACGCCCGCTGGCACTTGATGATGTTGGGGGATGGTCTACTGCGCCCCCAGATGGAGAAACTCGCCGCCACGGATTGGCGGGGGCGGCTGCATGTGCTGCCGCACGTCAATGATCGCGCCACGCTGGCCCGGTTCCTGGGCGGGGCGGACGTCTTCGTCCACCCGAATCCCCGTGAGCCATTCGGCATCGGTCCGCTGGAAGCGATGGCTTGCGGGACGCCTGTGGTATTGCCCAATTGCGGGGGAGTCACCGAGTACGCCACCCCGGACAATAGCTGGATGGCGGCGCCCGACGGCAAGGCCTTCGCTGCCGCTATCTCCGTGATCCACGCTTCGCCTGACGAGGCAACGCGTCGCGCTGCCGCAGCGCGCGCAACCGCCCTTTCCCATCATTGGACCGCCGTGGCTGACCGCTACTTCGCGGAATACGACGCCATTTACGAACACCACCAACGGGCGCCGGATCCCTGGCCCGTGCCCTTTCCGCATGCCGCGGTGGGCTCCTGGTTCGGAGCCCGACGCAGGCCCGTCGCCAAAGCCCCCACCGAGGGTTCCACGGAACTCAAGTCCACATCCGGCGGCACGGCCGCTTGAGGACGCCCTCAAGGGAATATCTGCAGTTCCGTCAGAAGGGTGACTGCATGTCAGGTAGTCATATGGAAGACGTTTCGCGCAAACTGGTCTGCTTCCACGTAGTGCGTGGCCACCAGGTGCGGCTCAAGCCCGAGTTCCTGACAGGAGTTGGCCAGCGATGCCTCATCCAGGCTGGAATAGTGGCGGGCCAGGAAAGCCGTGCGGCGCATCCATGGGTTCGCGTTCTCGTTATCCAGCAGCACATCCCGCACGTCCGGCGGCAGGTTCAGGTTCTGCACCACGTCCGGTAGCGGCGCGTCCATCACCGCGTCCAACACCGACAGCAATCCCACCAGGAACAGGTCAGCGGACCGGGAATAGAGCTTTGAGGAATCCGCCAGCAGTTCACAGAAGCGCGCCCTCAGCAGGCTCTCCACCACCAGCTCATGCGGCTTGTTGGCCGCCAGATAGGGGATCACCGCCAGCAGGATCCACTTCCGTAGGTTCTCCGTACCCAACAGCGCGAAGGCATGACGCAGTGACCGGATCTCTTCGCTCCAGGCAAACTGCGCGGAGTTCAGGAAGCGGAAGAAGAGCCAGGAAAGCGACAGGTCCTGGCGCATCAGGTTTTCCAGGCGGGTGAAGTCCAACTCCGGCATGCTCACCTCAGAGAGCACGTTGAAGTGGTGGGTGCGGGAACCCTTCAGGCTCTGCGCGCGCCAGACGTTGGGCTTGGCGAAGAAGTAGCCCTGGAAGTATTGGGCGCCCAGCCGCTTGGCTTCCTGGAAGTCCGCATAGGATTCCACCTTTTCCGCGATAATCGGGATGCGCCAATCCCGTGCGGCACGGCAGACCTCCTCCCGTTGTTGGCTATCCAGATTCAGGAAGTCAATCTTGGCGTAGTCCAGATGATTCCGCAGCCGCTCCAGTTGGGGAACGCTGACGATATCGTCCAGCGCAAGCTGAAAACCCATGCCGCGCAGATTCTCGCAATGATGAAGGATGGCGGCAGTCACGCCCACATCCTCCAGAATTTCAAACACCAACTGACGCGGGGGCAGAATGGTGACGCGCTCATCATCCAGGATGTCCGCCCCCACATTGACGAACAGCATGCGGCTGCCGGCCACCGCGCTGCGCCCCAGGGTGAAGAAGACGCTGGAGATGACGCTTAGGGTGGCCTGGGTTTGGTCAGAGAATCGGGCGTAGGGTTCCGGGCCGCTCCGGTAGAGCAACTCGTAGCCCAGCACCTGGAGCGAGGTATCAAAGATAGGCTGGCGCGCGAAATAGCACACCTCGCGGGGCAGTATGGCGGGTTGTTCGTCCGTCGATTCGGTCCAGGACGATCCGGCTGCCGTCACCAGATGCGCCTGCTCTCCCCAGGGCGCGCTGTTGGGCATCGATGCCTTTGTTGTGTGTGAGGCGCTCGTCTGTTTCCCCATAGTGCTTTCCTTCTAACCTGCCTTTCGATTCCCTGCCCGCTCAAGCACGCGGCTTGCAGCAGAGATCCGCATCGCCTACAGCCCAGGCAGCGCGGGAATGCCAGGCGAACGGTGGGGGAACAAGAATCGTATCCCGCTACCCTTTGCATATCGGCGGTCCAAGCTGGGGCATGAGATCTGCATTGCCTTAGGGGGAATATGTCCCAAGGGCGGGGGAAGGCGCTTCCCAGGAAAGGGCCGGAAGAAGAATGGCGGCGGGAGTCCAGGCAAGGGCGTGAGGGGCCCGGCAGCCCACGAAAACCCCGGCAGCAGGCTAGTTCGCGTCCTGATCAGCCACGGCGACGGCGTCCGCTTCGGCTTCCGCGCTCCAGAATAGGGCGTACTTTTCGTTTAGTACCGGCCGGAAATGCAGACTGGCGAAGAAGCCCACCTCTGAGGTCACGGTGAGAATCTCGCGAATCTCACGCCGTCGCGCTTCGTTCACCGCCTCCTGCACCAGCCGTCTCCCCAAACCATGATGACGGCGGTCCTCACGCACCACCAGGCTGCGCACCTCGGCGATCTTGCGGCTGTAGATCTCCAGGCAGCAACAACCCACCACCTCGCCCTCTTCTTCCGCCACCCAGAAGGCGGGTAGCAGCGCCTGAATCTCTTCTGAACTCCGTTCCAGCAAACGGTCGTTGTTCTGGTGAATGAGGGCGAGAATCGCGGGAATATCGTCAGGACGGGCGAATCGAATCATGGCCGCACCTTGCAGGATAGCAATGTCCGTAGCTGGATGGATGGAGAGAGGCGCCCGCCGGACGCATGGAAGCACCGGGGCTCCGCGAGGCATGGAATGGAAACCGGCTTTCCCCCCAGCGGTTCGCAACCACCAGGAACCCTGCCCCGCCAGGAAGCGGCGCGGAAATTGAACCACCGGGTCCAGAACAAACATCCCTAAGGGCAATCGCGGTGGGGCTGGTTGCTGCAAAACCTCGGAAGTTGCCACCACGGTGGTGCAAATGAGCCGGTAATCCTTACCCAGATGACCGGCGAATCGCTTCACCTCACACGTGTTTTCAACGGGTTGCCGTTTGGCCATCCGAATGCATCCAGGGTGGATCTCATGTTGACGCATCGCAACCCATTCCGGTTCCTTACCACCAGGCAAGCTCGCCTGGCCGGTCGTAGTGCGGGGCTTGGGCTTGCGATCGCGATGGCGTTCCTGGCGGGCAAGTTCATCGGCCATGTCCGATACGGAGATGCGGCGGCCCCCACGCAGCAGGCTGCCGGAGCGGCGTTCAACCAACCCGCGTCCGCCCGCGAGACGGCTCGCGGCAAGGATGGCCAGGAAGCGATGTCAGAGTGGACGCTGGCCACGGTGTATTCCTCGGTGGGGCAAACCCCACGCGCGACGCCCGATGCCGCCAGCAACCGGCGCCTGCGCCTGCGCAGTGTGTCGCGCATCAGCAGCGGCGAGGTGCTACCCGGAGAGCGCATCACGTTTTTGACCACGGAGACCATTGAAGATTCCAGCGGCGTTCCTCTTCCGGCGGGCGCGCGCGTGGAGGGCGTGATCGCCCAGGCGACCGAAGCCGGTGAAGGCGCCGGGCGACTGGTGATTGAAATCCATTCGCTACACGTGGGTGGGCGTTCGCTTGCGTTGAAGGCGCTGCCAGTGGCGGCCCTGGGGGGAAGGCCCATCCGCACGCAGCGGCCATCCGCCAAGGCTGGCTCCTGGTTCCCGCGTATGGATTTCCGGAACCCGCTGCACCAGGCGCCTCGCTGGCGGTCCCGGTCTACCGGCACTGAGGAGCCGGGCGCGGGCCAGTCTCCGGCGTCCACCACCCCCACCAACGTGGACGAGGGATTGCGAGAGGCGATTGTCCCTCAGGAATCGATTGTGGAGTTTGAACTGCTTGCCCTGCCCGCAACGGCTCCCGCCAGCGCTCCCGCAGTGGAAGAAGCTCAGCCGGAGAGGGGACCCGCACCCTCATTGCGTCGGTCGAATGCGCGCGCGAAGACGGCGCGCGGGTAAGCGGCGGTCAACTGACAGGCCCACTGGCTCCCCTGCTAAACCAAACGAGGGACGACCCGCCGGTTACGGAAACGCCAGGCTGCGTGGGCAGCGCGTCTTCCCCGAACCTGAGGCCGTCCCCCAAGGATGCTGAATTCACTCGCGCGTCGCGCCGGGATCAGGCCAGCGCTTTCTTCCAGTCGATCCCTCGCATGTCGCCCGTCTTCAGGAACTGGACGTGGAAGGCGTAGGCGGCGGCCATCGTTTGCGGCGTATGCCCACTCTTCACGAAATCGAAGTAGCGGTGCAATTGGTCGCGGTACTCGGGATGCGCGCAGTTGTCCACAATCAGCCGGGCGCGTTCCAGCGGGGTGCGACCACGCAGGTCCACGATGCCCCACTCGGTGGCCACCACCTGCACGGAATGCTCACTATGGTCGGCGTGGCTTACCTGCGGCACGATGGTGGAAATCTTGCCGCCCTTGGCTGTTGACGGGCAGGTGAAGATGGAAATGTAGGCGTTCCGGGTGAAGTCCCCGCTGCCGCCAATGCCATTCATCATGGTGGATCCCATCACGTGCGTGCTGTTCACGTTCCCGAAGATATCCACCTCAATGGCGGTATTCATTGAGATCAGGCCCAGCCGCCGAATGGCTTCAGGGTTGTTGGAAATCTCTTGCGGACGCAGCACCACACGCTGTTTGTACCAATCCAGATTGGAGTAGATCTCGCGGAGCAGTTCCGTACTCACGGACAGCGAACAGGTGCTGGCGAAGCGGCACTTTTCGTCCTTCATCAGCGCGATGACGCTATCCTGCAGCACCTCAGTGTACATCTCGAATGGGGGGATGTCCGGGTGCGTACCCACCATGCCAAGAATGCCGTTCGCCGTTTCCCCTACGCCGGATTGCAAGGGCAAAAAGCCGCTGGGGATCCGGCCCACCTTCATCTCGTTGGCCAGGAATTCAGCCACATGCTGGCCAATCTTCTTGTGCAACTCGCCGGCCTCGCCAAGGGCGCGAGAGTCGTCCTCGAAGTTGGTCTCCACGACGCCCACGATCTTCTTGGGGTCCACCTTAATAAAGGGTGCGCCGATACGGTCAGACACCTTGTAGATGGGAAGCTCGCGGCGATGGGGCGGGCTTTGCGGTTCGTAGATGTCGTGGATGCCGCGCAGTTCCACGGGGTGCGCCCGATTGATTTCGATGAGAATCTTGTCGGCGACCGCGGCATAGGTGGGCGCGGCCCCAACGCCTGAGGTGAGAATGATTTCGCCATCGTCGGTGACGTCGGCGGCCTCGATGATGGCCCAGTCAATCCTGCCCAGAAACCCGTAACGCACGAACTGCGGCACCAGGGACAGGTGCATATCGACAAAGCGGCAACTGCCATCGTTGATGCGGCGGCGGAGTTCGTCGTTGGTTTGGTAGGGAGTGCGGAAGCTGATGGCGTCCGCCTTGGCCAGCGCGCCGTCCAGGAAATTCCCGGTGGATGCCCCGGTGAGCACACCCACCTTGAAGGGACGGTCGTACAAGTGATCAATCACGGCGCGCTCGGCCAGCGCCATGGGAATCGCCTTCGGGGACCCGGAGGGCGTGAAACCGCTACAGCCCAGATTGTCGCCGTGCTTGATCAGCGATGCCGCCTCTTGGGCAGTGAGTCGTGCAAATCGGTCAGCCATGAATACCTCTCGTGAAAAGTGCAATAAAGGAAAAACTTAGGGGCACTCCCGGCGGTTGCGCAGGAACTGGGCCACCAGTTCGGCTGCCGCCTTGGAGGGGGACACCGCGGCATCACGCACCTGGACGCGCAGGCTATCCTGCGTAGCCGCCACGGAGGCGTCCTGCCGAAAGGCATCCTGAATCTGATCCGCGATGGCGGCTTCCAGCCAGTCAACCAATTGCGCCTGGCGGCGGTCCCGCAAAAAACCGGAGCGGCTCACCAGACGATGGTGGTCAACAACCGCGTCCCAGATTTCCGGGATGCCAGTGTTGGTGAGCGCCGAACAGGTAAGCACGCGCGGTTGCCAGCCCGATGCGGTGGGCGGGAACATCCGAAGGGCGGTCTGATACTCAGCCCGCGCGGCGTTGGCGCGATCCTTGTTGTCGCCGTCGGCCTTATTGATGGCTAGTAAATCCGCGAGTTCCATGATGCCGCGCTTGATGCCTTGCAACTCGTCGCCCGCCCCTGCCAGCATCAGCAGCAGGAAGAAATCCACCATGGAGGCAACCACGGTTTCGGACTGGCCAACCCCCACTGTCTCCACCAGCACATTGCGAAAGCCCGCCGCTTCGCACAGGATGATGGTTTCGCGGGTTCGGCGGGTCACTCCGCCCAAGCTGCCGCCGGACGGCGAGGGCCGGATAAACGCATCCAGGTGCGCGCTCAGCCGCTCCATACGGGTCTTATCGCCCAAAATGCTGCCACCCGAGAACTGGCTGCTGGGGTCCACCGCCAGCACGGCCACTTTCTGGGCGCGCGCCTCAATCAGATGCATGCCCAGCGCTTCAATGAAGGTGCTCTTCCCTACCCCCGGAACGCCGGTGATGCCCACGCGGATGGAGTGGCCGCTGTGCGGCATGCAGCCCTCGATGATCTCCTGCGCCTGAGCTGCATGGGCGGGCAGGCGGCTTTCCACCAAGGTGATGGCGCGGCTGAGCAGGCTGCGATCCCCGGCCAGAATCCCCTCAACGAAGCGCGCGGCCGGGGGATCCTGCCGACGCATCGCGCGGAAGCGCTCAGCCTGTAAGGGAGACACCGCCGGCGGCGCCTCCACACCCGGCTGCACCACAAGCGCGGAGGCCTCAGCGGTTGCCGGAGCGGCCGCCGCGTGAGGGAGTTCCGGCGTCGACGGCGCCCCGGGGGATGCTTTAGGATTTCTGCTCAATGCACTTGGCGCCTTTCCTCTGCGACGGCCTCTTGGCGTCCCTGCGTGGTAGCCGCTGGGTGGTAGCCGCTGCGTGGTCGCTTGCAGGGGCCTAGTCCCCGGCCTGCGCCACGGGCTGGTTGCGGCTAGCCAGCAGGATCTCCAGAATCTGGCGCGCGGCAACGGGAATGACGGTGCCCGGCCCGAAGACCGCGACGGCGCCGGACTGATAGAGGAAGTCGTAATCCTGGGCAGGGATAACGCCGCCCACCACCACCATGACATCCTCGCGCCCCAGCGCCTTCAGTTCTCCCAACACCTGGGGCACCAGCGTTTTGTGGCCCGCGGCGAGGGTGGATACGCCCAACACATGGATGTCGTTTTCCACGGCGTGGCGCGCCACCTCAGCCGGCGTCTGGAACAGCGCGCCGATATCGACGTCGAAGCCCAGGTCAGCAAACGCGGTAGAGATCACCTTCGCGCCGCGATCGTGCCCGTCCTGCCCCATTTTGGCCACCATGATGCGCGGCCGCCGCCCTTCCACTTCCGTGAAGCGATTGGCCAGTTCGCGCGCCTTGTTGAAGTGCACATCGTGTTGCGATTCAGAGGCGTAGACCCCGGAGATAGACCGAACCACAGCCTTATACCTCCCGAAAACCTTCTCCATGGCGAAGGAGATTTCGCCCAGTGTGGCGCGCTTGCGGGCGGCGTCCACGGCTAGTTCCAACAGGTTGCCCTCGCCCGTTTCGGCGCAACGCGTGATGGCCTCCAAAGCCAGTTGCACGTCGCCGTCGTGTCGCGATTCCTTCAGCGTGGCCAGGCGCTCCAACTGCTGCAGGCGGACGGCCGTATTGTCGATGTCCAGCACATCCAGCGGCGCTTCCTTGGCCAGGCGGTACTTGTTCACGCCCACGATGACATCGCGTCCGGAGTCAATGCGCGCCTGCTTTTTGGCCGCCGCTTCCTCAATGCGCATCTTGGGAAGACCCGTCTCAATGGCCTTGGCCATGCCGCCCAGCTCTTCCACTTCCTGGATGAGGGTCCAGGCGCGTTGGGCCAACTCGTGGGTAAGGCTCTCCACATAGTAGGAACCGCCCCAGGGGTCCACCACCCGGCAGATGTCGGTTTCTTCCTGCAGGTACAACTGGGTGTTGCGGGCGATGCGGGCTGAGAAATCGGTGGGCAGCGCGATGGCCTCGTCCAGCGCATTGGTGTGCAGGCTTTGGGTGTGGCCCAGCGCGGCCGCCATGGCCTCAATGCAGGTGCGGGCGATGTTGTTGAAGGGGTCTTGTTCAGTGAGGCTCCACCCGCTGGTTTGCGAGTGGGTGCGCAAGGCCATGGACTTTTCGTTCTTTGGCCCGAAGCTCTTCACGATCTTTGACCACAGCAGGCGCCCGGCGCGCATCTTGGCAATTTCCATGAAGTGGTTCATGCCGATGTCCCAGAAGAACGAGATGCGCGGGGCGAACTCATCCACGGTGAGGCCGGCGGCGATGCCGGTCCGCAGGTACTCCTGACCGTCAGCCAGCGTATAGGCAAGCTCAATGTCGGCTGTCGCCCCGGCTTCCTGCATGTGGTAGCCGCTGATGGAAATCGAATTGAACTTCGGCATCTTCTCAGACGTGTAGCGGAAGATGTCGGCAATGATGCGCATGGACGGAGTGGGCGGATAGATGTAGGTGTTGCGCACCATGAACTCTTTCAGAATGTCGTTCTGAATGGTTCCGGAGAGCTTGTTGAGGGGCACGCCCTGCTCTTCGGCCGCAACGATATAGAAGGCCATCACCGGGACGACGGCGCCGTTCATGGTCATCGACACCGACATCTCGCCCAGGGGAATCTGGTCAAAGAGAACCTTCATGTCCTCGACGCTGTCGATGGCCACGCCGGCCTTGCCCACATCGCCCACCACGCGCTCATGGTCAGAGTCGTAACCGCGATGGGTGGCCAGGTCAAAGGCAACCGATAGGCCCTTCTGCCCCGCCGCAAGGTTGCGCCGGTAGAAGGCGTTGGACTCCTCAGCGGTGGAGAAACCCGCGTACTGGCGCACCGTCCACGGACGCATGGCGTACATGGTGGAATAGGGTCCGCGCAGGTAGGGCGGCAGCCCGGCCGCATAGCTGAGGTGCTGCAATTGTTCCAGGTCCGCGCGGGTGTACACCGGCTTTACCGGAATCTGCTCGGGCGTCTGCCACGGCGCAGCAGCCTCAGTCGGTTGCGCTGCCTCGCGTGGCGAAGGACGGTAGCTGATGGTTGTGAAGTCTGGTCTCATCGGATCCTCAATCTCTGTTGCCGGGTTGGTTTCCCTGGCGTGACTGGCTATTGCTGGGGCACAATCCCCATTTTCCGCTGGAAGTTACCCAGGCTCTCCAGGGCAACGGTACGCACGTGAACAAAATCCTGAACGCCCGCCGCGCTCAAGGCATCCAGGGCGTCCTTGGGGTATCCCGCCACCACCAACTGGCACTGCGGCAATTGCTGGCGCAGCAGAGGACTGGCTTGCTGCACCAAGGGCAGATATTCGTCGTCGGAACTGCAGAAGACCACGATATCGGCCTTGGCGTTCACCGCCGCGGCGACGGCGCCTTCGACACTGGAAAAGCCCAGATTGTCGCTGATTGCGAATCCGGCGCAGCCAAAGAAATTGGAGACGAAACCCGCGCGAGCCTGCCGCATGGCCACGTCACCCATCTTGAACAGGAACACGGTGGGGGCGACGCCGGTGCGCGCCGCATGCTGTTCTGTCCGCAGGCGCAGCGCTTCATAGGCTTCGGCGGCGCGGAAAGTCTGCAGGGGCACTGCTACTTGGGATTCGCTCTTGTCCAGGGCGGCCAGCACGTCTCCCAGCACAGCTCCAGCCAGATAGCCTTCACGCAGGGAGGCCAGCAACTCCACCTCTTCCACGGCGACAGTGTGCTGGTTGGGCAGCAACTCACTGACCGTGGATTCGCAATCCACACGCGGCAGAGCCGCCTCGGCCGCGTTCGGGTACTGGTTGACGCCCAACAGCGGGTAACGACGGCTACCGATAGCGTCGCGCTTCTTCATCGCCACCACGCTGATGTCCTCCTTCAGGAACCCGTTGGCCGCTGCTGAGAAAAAGCCACCCATGGTTTCCACCTTCTGGAACAGCGTCCAGGCTTCCTTGGCCAGCGAGTCGGTGAGGGATTCGAACAGGTAGGCGCCCGCCGCCGGGTCTGCCACCTTGTCCAGATACGCCTCATGCTTCAGCAGCAGTTGGATGTTGCGCGCCAGCCGGAGGCTCATCGCATTCGGCGTGCGATAGCTGGCATCGAAGGGGGCCAGCATCATCGCGTTCGCGCCGCCAATCGCCGCCGCCATGGCTTCGGTGGTGGCCCGCAGCAGGTTGGTGTGCGGATCGTAAATGGCCTTGTTGAAATCTGCCCCACGGGCCACGATGGGCACCGCCGGCGCCGCGACGCCATCGCCCAGGAAAGCCTCCAGCACCCTGCTGATGAGCATCCGCGCGGCGCGCATCTTGGCAATTTCCATGAAGTACGTTGAACCCACGCTGAACTGCACCTGCAGCCGTGGCAGCAACAGCGACAAATCCAACCCTCCGCTGCGCAAGCCCTGCAGATACTCAGCCAGCGCGGCCAGGGTGAAGGCGATCTCCTGCACAGCGCTGCCCCCGGCCTCCAGATAGGCGCCACCCTGGATGCTGAGCACCCGGAACTGGGGCAGCAAGGAGGCGGATTGCTCCACCACGCGCGCTACCTCAAAGAACATCTGTTCGCGCGATCCACTGGCTTCGCCCACCGTCACCAGCGTGGCCAGGGGATCGTAATCCACTGAGCCCTGGATGTCGGTGGGGTCTGCCTTGCCAGCCTTCACCGCGGCCAGGAAATTGGCCAGGTGCGGCAGCGCGAAGGCGCCGCCTCGAAAATGGATGGCGGCCCGATACACCGGCAGGCCCTGGATGAGCGCGCGCATCGCGTCCAGCGATTGCAGGTTCACCCCATGGACGCCAACATCCGCGGGACGGCTGACAAAGCACACGGCGTCGGCGCCGCCTTCCAGCGCTTCCTTGGCGGCGGCATTCGCCTGGCTGGCCGCAGTCAGACCAATCTCCTGCACAATGCTCCAGGCATTTCCGGTGCTGCTGTGTCCGCGATGGTAGGGCGCCACGCCAGGCAAGGACTCCAGGTAATCCAGTTCCGCAATGGCCCCGTCGCGGTAGTAGGGTTGCACGCGCAAGCCTTCCCAGGTATGCCACAGCAACTTCTTGTCGAAGTCCCCGCCCTTCAGGTCAGCCACCACGGCCGCCCGCCAGGCTTCATCAGAAACCGGAGGAAACTCCTCCAACAGATCCAACGCCACGTTCTTTTCCTCACTCATGGTGGTGATCCCTTTCGTCCCTACGGCTGAGGCCCCGGCGATGGCCGCGTTGCCGACCCTGTTGCCGGCCTCGTCGCTGGCCTTGTTGGTGGCCTTGGCGTCTTAGTGCGCGCCCGTCCCGCTGTGTGGGTCTTCAACGCATTCAAACAGCACGCCGAAGGGTGTGTCCTCGCGCGATTTCGGATGCAGGAAGAACACGGTGGTTCCCCGCGACCCCGGGCGAGGCGCGGCGTCAATGATCTTGAAGCCCTTCTCCTTCAGGTAGTCAAAAGCGACCTGAGCGCTCTTCACGCGGAAGGCCACGTGGGCCATGCCGCCGCGTCCGCCGGCCTTGTCGATGGCCTTCTGGACGGGTGAATCGTCAGTGAGCGGTTCCAGCACTTGGATGAGGTTCTGGCTATCGCCAACCTGCAGCAACGATTCCCGCACCTGGTCTGTCCCGTACACCTCTTCGCGGTGCAGTTCGCGGAAACCCAGCATCTGGTAAGCGCTCACCTGCGCATCCAGTTGGCCGCGCGGCACGGAAATGGCCACGTGATCGACAAACTGAAATCCTGGCACTTCCAGGAGCTCGGTAGGAAAGTTCTCATTCGTCGTAGACATGCAATCTCCATCTTCGTCGAGCGCGGGGGACACCCCGCGACTGCAATCGTGCTTCGCAATCCGGCTGGCACAGAAGGCCACCGGAGGGGAACACCAGGCTAGAGCGGAATCAGCCCGTGCTTCTTGGCGGGCCGCAGTTCGCGCTTGGTGTGCAGAATCTCCAGGCTCTGGGCAATGTAGCGTCGTGTCTCCGCCGGTTCGATGATGTCATCCACCAGCCGCCGGCCCGCGGCCACATACGGCGTGGCAAAGGTCTCGCGATACCTCCGGATGAGTTCCTGGCGCTTGGCGGCCTTATCCTCAGCGGCGTCGATCTCCTTCCGGAACACCACGTCGGCGGCGCCCTCGGCGCCCATGACGGCAATCTCCGCCGTGGGCCACGCGAAGGCCCGGTCGGCGCCCAAATCCTTGCCGCACATCGCCAGATAGGCTCCGCCATAGGCCTTGCGCACCACTACCGTGATCTTGGGAACGGTGGCCGAGGAGTAGGCAAACAGCATCTTCGCGCCATGCCGGATGATGCCGCCGTATTCCTGCGCCACGCCCGGCAGGAAGCCCGGGACATCGACAAAGGTTACCAGCGGAATGTTGAAGGCGTTACAGAAACGGATAAAGCTGGACGATTTGTCGGAAGCGTTGATGTCCAGCGCCCCGGCAAGCACGGATGGCTGGTTGGCGATGATGCCCACTGATCGGCCCAGCACCCGCGCGAAGCCCACCAGGATGTTCTTGGCGTACTCCGGCTGCACTTCCAGGAAGTCCTGGTCGTCCACCACGCGCAGAATCACCTGTCGCATGTCGTAGGCCATTTTGCCGTCCACCGGCACCACGTGGTTCAGTTCCTCGTCCAGTTCCACCACACCGGAACTTTCCAGCCGGGGCGGATCTTCCATGTTGTTGCTGGGCAGGAAGCTCAACAGCTTGCGGCAGATTTCGATGGCGTGCTCGTCGTTCTCGCCCACGAAGTGCACCAC
>JALOKO010000469.1 GCA_025456495.1 Bryobacterales bacterium
CTCAGTTGCTGACGACAGGCGAATAGATAGTCAGTAAACCGGTGGTAGTCCAGCAGGAAACTTGGCGAGATCGATTTGAAATCGGGCATTTCCCGGAAGATTGAGCGCAGTCCCAGGGCGCGCACGAAGATGTTGCGGTAATCCACCACGCCCCAACTCAGCAGCTTGCTTCGGACGTTGGATGGCGTGCTTTCGATGAGGTAGCTGGCGAAGCTGTGCAGGGTGTAGCCTTGGTCAGCCAGTTCAGGGTTGCGCTCCACCAGGTCAACACACTGCTGAAGCCACCGGTCAAGGTCTTTGCCCACAAAGAACAGCATGCGCAACTCAAGGTAGCGGCTGCGGGCAACTTTCTCTACCAGTTCATCTTCGCTTTGCTCGTCGGTGGGCAGAAGACCGTGCAGCATGAGGTTGGCTCGCGAGCCTTCCAGCATGTTTTCGGGGGAACTCTCCTCCGCCAGCGGGTGTAGGATCAGCGGGGGGAGTTCCAACCGGACAGCGGTCTGGCGTTTTGTGGATTGCATAGCTACTCTACGTATCGGCGCAATCGGAACGAAACGAGTCCAAGACTACCGTGCTGCCCGGAGACGCACCGCTCGACGGCCGACGCGCCCGCACACACTTTGGCTCGCTGTTCGCTGAGAGCAAGCCGCTAGACATCAAGCGACAGGTCCCCACGAAACCTTTTTTTGGTGGGCTAACCCAAGAATAGGAGGTTTGCCAAACAGATTCAAGGGTGGAAAGGAGCCTTTCGGTCCACGAGTACTAACCACCCCCCAAATTAGGGCGAAATAAACACGAAAGCGCGGCGATTCGACGAAGGCGCGGCTATTCGAAGTCGTAAGGATTCGGCGGAAGCACCGCCTCTCGGAACGATCGCTCGTAGGCTGGATTCGCGCCACCCTGGAAGCGCAAGGGATTTTCCACAGCGGTCATCGCCGCCAGCAAGGCCTCTGCCACCTTGAGGATTCTGGCGATTCCGTTCTCGTCAACACGGTCGGCGGTGTCTCGTGGGGTGTGGTACTCCAGGTGGAGCCCGGTAAAGAACAGAACAGCCGGAACGCCAGCATCCAGGAAAGTGCCGTGATCGCTCATGTTGTAGGGATACTCTGGCAGCGCCTGGAGCGAAAGTCCTGCCGAATTCGCAGCAGAATTAGCTAATTCTCTAATTTCTGGTACGCTGTCCAGTCCAGCCATGAACAATTCTTCATTCCGAAGCCTTCCCACCATGTCGAAATTGATCATGCCCGCCAGTCGTCTGCCGGGTACGGGCTGTTGGTGGAGGAAATGGGCGGACCCGAACAATCCGTGTTCCTCTCCCCCAAACGCCACGAACAGGATCGACCGTGACGGGGGCCTACCATCCCGATGGCGCCGCGAGAGCAGCCGAGCCAGCTCAAGCATCGCCGCCACCCCGGACGCATTGTCATCCGCACCAGGATGCAGCTTGCCGCTCGGCCCGCCTTCCATCGAAAACCGCTCACCGCGCCCGACATGGTCAAAGTGCGCGCCCACCACGACATAGTCCCCATTCGAGGGGTGTCCGGGGAGCCAGCCAAGGACGTTGCCCCCCTTGGCGGACTGCCCGTCAATCCTTACGGAAATCGACATCCGATACGCCGCCGGGAAGGCGAAAGACTGCGGCGCGCCCGTATCGTCAATGCGGCGCTGGAGGGCGGAAAGCGAAAGACCCTGCTCTGTAAAAAATGGGGCAATGGCTGAGGCACGCACGGCCACCACGGGGATGGGTAGCTGCGCTGGACCCGTTGTGCCGGCAAAAGCGGGAAGCTCAGACTCCTCCTCAGCCGGAAGACGGTTGGTAACGATCAGCAGGGCTTTCGCGCCACGCTGGGCAACGGCTCTCGCCTTTGCCGCAAAGGACGCGTGCGCGGTGAAATCCAGGCCGACGAAGCGACTATCAGCCTTCCGTTCCTGCGGTTCGCGCCGGAAGGCAATCACCACCTTGCCACGGACATCGATGGACTGGAAATCGTCGTAGCCCAACTCCGGGGCGTGGATGGCGTATCCGGCGAAAACCAACGGGGCATCTTTCCACTTCCCGTTGGCGCTGAAGGGCAGAGGCAGAAAGTCCTTGTGAAGGGTCCAGTTGGAACGGGAAGCAGGCCCGGCCACCGACGCACCATTCTGGGCCGCTGCTTCCGGCAGTTTCAGATTCAATCGGACGGGAAACTGCTGCTGGTAGCCGATCCCTGGCGCTGGCTCCAGGCCGAGTTCCCGAAAGCGCGCTTCGACAAAGGCAGCGGCCTTATCGGCGCCGGGGGAGCCCAGAGCACGGCCTCCGAATTCTTCCGATGCCAGCGCCTCAATATCGGCGCGCAGATGATTCGCTTGCGCATCCGGTGCGTCCATGCGGGTGATCGATACGCGCGAACGACCGGCTGCCGCTGCATCGGCGGCAATCGCCTGGGTGAGCGCCAGCAGGAGCCCCATGGACATCAACACCATGCGCGGCGCCCGCCAGGATCGCCCATTCACCCTCCATCGCCTCATTGCGGGAACAGCCCCGGAAGCGTCACGCTGCAACAGGCTTCCTTGTTGTTTTGCTGGCGGGTGGCCTGTCGCATCTGGAAGTCCAACTCCGTGTCAATGATCTGCTTGATTCCCGGCCATGTGAGCTTTCCCGTCACCTGGCGCCCATTCACAAACAGGGTGGGCGTGGAATTCAACCCCATGGCCAAGGCCTGCTGCATGCTGGCGCTGACGGCGACATTGGCCTCAGGGGATTGGATGCACTGCTGCAGGCGAAGCGGATCCACATCCGCGCCTGAGGCCCATTCCTGCAGGCTTGCGCGAAAGTTCGCCGCGGTCAATTTCGGTTGGGCCTCAAACACCCAGTCATGATAACGCCAGAACGAGTGGTTACTCTGGGCCGCCAGACAGTGCCCTGCCACCGCGGCAGGCTGCGCCCAATCGTGAATCTGCACCAGGGGGAAGTGAACAAACACCATGCGCACGGAGTCTGGATAGGCCTGCAGGAGGTTGGCCCGCAGCATCTGTCCCTCTTCCCGGCAATACGCGCACTGGAAATCGCTGAAGACGGCCACGGTCACGGCGGCCTTTTCCGGCCCAAGTGCGGGGCGACCTTCCAGTTGCAACGCGGCTTGTTCTGCCTCAAAGGGATAGCTTCCAGTGCGAAAGACGGTCTTGCCCAACCGATCCGATGTGCGCCCACGCACCAGCCTGCCGCCATCCGGCGACACAAAGTACTCCTGCGACAAGGAGGCGCCTGGCACGCTGGCAGTGACATTCACCTCCAGATAGCCGGGCAACGTGTTGGAGGGCTTCGCTTCGCTGAGGCTGACGTTGACATTCTCGCCCCAGAGATTCAGATAGCGGATATAGTCCTCCAGTGCCTTACGATCCAGAGTCGCTGACGCGCTGGCCGCTGGCGAAGGGCCATCTCCCGGCCCGGGAGAGGCAGCTTGCCCCCATCCATGGCTCGACAGCAATACGGTCAGCAGGATCGGCAATACGTAAAGTCGGAAGTCGCGCATAGCAGTATATTGAGGACGAATCGGGCGTCTGGCCGTTTC
>JALOKO010000470.1 GCA_025456495.1 Bryobacterales bacterium
GAGTGAGGGCCTCTCCCAGCGCCACATCGGTGGCAGCGCCCCAGGGCGACCACGAAAAGGCCACTGTCGATTGAAAGAAGGCGAGTATCGAACCAGTCTCGCGCTTCAACAGCACCCACTGAGGCGCCAGCGCGACGGCCACCAGCAGGAATACCAGCGCTTCCCGCCACAACCGCATGGAAGAAAGGCGGCTTACCAGTGAGCGCACGGCTACGTTCAAACAGAAGTTGAAGCACAGGAACCCAACCGCGGCAAGTAGCACCAGACCCGCGTTGTAGTTCGGGTTGAACATCAAGCCCAGGAACACACCAGAGCTCACAATCACCGGCTCCAGACTGGTGGGCAAGCAGAGCAGGAGTTCCAGGAGGAAGAACTGATTGGGCCGGATAGGGAAGATCAGGAGGCGCTTTAAGTCCAACGCCACGCCGAAGGAAACGGTCAACACGGGGGCTACCTGCCAGTAGAGGGTTGCCACCAGCAAGGCCATCCGCGCATAGTAGCCCGTTTCGAAATCCTCCGGCGGATTACTGAACAAATCCTGCGCGATGTAGGCCAGAAATAGGGCCAGGCCATACCATCCCACAGTAGCCAGGGCATTGAAGACAGAGGCCACGGCTCCACGACGGCTCAACATGTTGCGCATCATGCGCAACTGGGCCATCAGGACAACAACCGCTTGGTCAGCAATTCGAATCTGCAAGCCAGGTATCCCTTCGTCGCGAAGGCGCCAATGCCTCGCTTCCACGCGATCCCCATTCACCACCTACAGCCAATCCAGCAACTCCGGGCTGGTGTCGCCGCCAATGGTGCGAACGAAGATTTCCTCCAGCGTGGCGTGGGCAGAGCTTCCCGCGCGGAGGTCGTCCAGCGTCCCTTCCACCACCAGTTTTCCTTCATGGATGATGGCCAGGCGATCACATAAGCGCTCCACCACCTCCAGCACGTGCGAGGTGAGAAACACCGTGCAGCCCTGTCGTACGCGGTCCAGCAGGATCTCCTTCATCAGCCGCGCGCCAACCGCATCCACCCCTTCGAAGGGCTCGTCCATCAGAAACAGAGAGGGCCGATGGATGAGAGCGGCCGCCATCGCGACGCGCTTCTTCATGCCCTTGGAATACTCGGCAATCACTTTGTGCTGGGCCGCGCTCAGCTCAAACAGTTCCAGCAACTCGCGCACGCGGCGTTCCACGACATCGCGGGGCAGCCCGTAAATACGACCGACGAACTGCAGGTACTCGCGTCCCGTCAGCCGATCAAACAGCAGCGTGTCGTCCAACACCACGCCAATGCGCTGGCGGACAGCGAACGCGCTCTTGTCTACCGGTGTGCCTAGCAAGCGCAACATGCCGCTGCTTGGTTGGGCGAGGCCCATCAGCATCTTGATGGTAGTGGTCTTACCAGCGCCATTGGCGCCCAGGAAGCCATAAAAGCAGCCTTGCGGGACGCGCAAGGTGAGGCCGTCCACGGCCCGCTTCTGCCCATACACCTTGCTGACTTCATCCAGTTCGATGGCAAACTGAAGGCCTTGGGGAAGCGCCTCGGCGGCTACTGGTGCAAGGATCTCGCCGGCGGATTCGTGAAGGTCTCGCGCCGCGCCATCGGGAACGTCAAGGGACTCTCCATGGACGCGCCCCTGCGTGGATGTCTCTGCCGATGCCTCTGGCGGTGTCTGTTCAAAGTTCACAAGATATTTCCGGTTCCCACGAATCTGAAGGGCCGCTGCGCCAGAGCCCGCGCTGGGCGTGGAGGATCAGCTACCCTCCGCCCAAGCCTTTAGTGTCTCCCATTTTGGATGGGAAGTTAGGTCTGCCACATAGACCTGCGTGATGGCGCCATTGTTGCCATCCCAACCGCGATCGCTGGCAAAGGCGATGAAGCGCTCATCGGCGCTGAAGGAAGGGTGAGGATGGGTGAACTGGGGACCATACACGGTATCGGTGGATACCTCCATCCAGCTCAGCGCCTGTTTGCCGGGGATGAGGTTGGATGCCTGCTGCGCCTGGCGAGCGCGCGCGAAGTCTTCGGCCAGCGCGTACCGGGACTGGGTCCACTGGCTGCCCTGATTGCTGGCCAGCGAAAGGCACACCAACTCGCGCTCCCCCGTCATCGCGTTTACCAGGAAGATGCCTTCGTCGGGATGATTGGTGTCGCACAGCACGCGGCGTCCCGCGCGGTCAGGGGCGATGTGCCAGGCATTGAAGCGGGCAATCACAGTCCATTGGCTGTGGCCCGCCCAAGGCATACGGCAAAGCTGACCGGGCCAGATGGTGAACAGCAGATCGCCCGTGGCGCCCAGGAAGGTCTCGTGTACCACAAAGGTCTCGTTATCGTGCGTGAGCAGACACTCCAGGCCCGTGCCGTCGCGCCGTACGCGGAACATGCGGGGGGCCGGGTCAGCGGCAAACTCCAACCAGTTGGAATCCAGGGGATGAAACTGCGGGTGGATGATGGTGCGGGGGAATGGGATCCAACTCCACTGGCTGCCATCGGCGCATCCCAAGGCGATGCCGTTCTGCGTGCCTTGCTTTCCCGCACAGGCCAGCCACTGGCCATCCGCGCTCATCGACACCTCTCCCAACTGCGCACCGTCAAGGGCCACCACGCGCGTCTCGGCAAGGCTATCCAGGCTCAGGCGCCACACCTCACCGCCGCGCACAAAGAACACGAACTGCCCCAGCGGATGAATGGACGCAGAATACGGATGGATGGGCGGGCCATCGGTAAGCTGCAGCAATTCCCCATCAGGAAGACTTGCCGCGTGCAGTTGCGCAGTGCCAGAGCGGTAACTGGTGAACACCAGTTGGGTCATGCAGGGCGTAAAGGAGCTTTGCAGAAAATAGCTTGGATGGCTGATGGCCGGGGCAGCTGTGAACTGTTGAATGCGCACCCCGCTGGAAGGGTCAGTGAAGACGCGTAACTCAGGATCCTGAATCAAGCCCTTCGCCCAGGGAGCGCCAGCCTTGCCGCCATGCATGCTTGCAGTCTACTGGATTTGGTCCACTGGACTGAAATCCGCATGGGCGCCCTATCCGCCGCTCACTTGTCCAGTGGCCGTTGAAACACCACCAGGTGCTGCCAGGGAAGCTGATGATGCGTCTTCAGGTGGCGGAAGCCCGAGGCGGTCAATTCCCGGATGATCTGCTTTTCGGTCATCTTGTGATCCTCCAGGATGGGCACCTCCGGATCTTCCTTGCGATACTCCACCAGCACCACGCGTCCGCCGGGTCTGACGGCCCGCATCAGGTCAGCCAGCATCTCCACGGGCTTTCCGAACTCGTGGTAGACATCCACCATCAAGGCCAGATCGACGCTGTTGGATGCCAGGCCCGTGACCTCCATCCCTCCGCGCACCACTTCGACGTTGTCGAGTTGCTTCTGCTTCTTGCGGATTTCCAGCAAGCGCAGCATACCTATCTGGACATCAGTGGCGTACACCTTGCCCGAGGGACCCACCGCCTTGGACAGCCGCTCAGTGTAGTAGCCACTGCCCGCGCCGATATCGGCCACGGCCATGCCCGGCTTCAGGTCAAGCAGCTTCACGGCCAGGTC
>JALOKO010000471.1 GCA_025456495.1 Bryobacterales bacterium
CCGGCCTCGTCAAAATGGGTAAGTCCGCTCACCTTGCTCATACAGCTTTGCTCATCGCTGCCTGCCTGCCCTAATTGGACTTCGACTTCAAGATGACGGGGATCCACTCTCCGGCTTCGTACTCCCCGCGCTCAGCCTCCACCACCAGAAAGCAGTCACAGCGCGCCATCGTGGCCACATCGCTGGACCCCTTCCACGGCAAGGGCGTGACGCTGAATCCATCGGATTCCAAACGGGCAGGTAGGAATCGCGTGAACCCCGGCTTCTCCTGAAGGGGACGCGACAGTCGGCCGCGAAGCAAGGGCAGGCGGGTTTCCGGCACACCCGCAAGCAGTTCCACCACTCCGCGCGCGAACACCTCGAAGGTGATCATGGTGGAAGCCGGGTTCCCGGGAAGACCGCAGATGAACTTGTCCTTCACCTTCCCGAACACGAAGGGCTGCCCGGGGCGGATGGCCACTCGGGTGATGTAGAACTCAGCGCCAAACTCCGCTAGGGTGGTCTCCACCAGATCGTACTTGCCCGCGGAAACACCGCCACTGAACAGCACCAGATCGTGCTTCAACGCTTCACGAATGCCGCTTCTAAGTGCGTCCGCATCATCGGCGATCACCGGGAACACCACCGGCTGACCACCGGACTTGGCCACCTGCGTCGCCAGCACCCACGCGTTGGAATTGCGCACCTGGGCTTCGTTCGGCTGTTCCTCAATGGGAATCACCTCATCACCGGTACTAAGAATCGCCACCGATGGCTTCCGAAACACCTGCACCTGCGTGTATCCAAACGTGGCCAGCAGCCCAATCTCGGCGTAACCCAGACGGTGGCCAGGGTGAAGCACAATCTCCCCGCGACGAGCCTCGCTGCCACGTTCGCTGATGGCGTCGCCGACACGCGTGCCGTGCTGCACGTACACGATGCCGCCCTCGCGCCGCGTATTCTCCACCATCACCACGGCATCGGCCCCCGTCGGCACCGGCGCCCCGGTCATGATTTCGATTGCCTGCCTTGCCCCGACTTCCTGGACGGCTTCGGTGCCGGCGCGTAGCGTGCCCACCACTTCCAGCGCACCGGGAACCTCCTCCGCGCGAACGGCGTAACCGTCCCGGAGGCTCTTGTCCACCGGAGGGTAATCCCGGTCCGCCGCCACCGCCTGGGCCAGGATCCTTCCGGATACCGCCATCAACGGCAGCGTCTCCACGCGCGGTACAGGATACGCAGCCTGCACCTTCCGCGCTATCAGTTGTTTCGCTTCCTGAAATGAGATCGCGCTCACAGGATTCCATTCTATGCGACTGAAGCCGCATTCACAGCAAGACCGCAATTCCGTTGCAAATTGGCTTTCGATTGCGACATCAGTGCACTGACGTGGTCACCCGAAAGTTCACCCAGTCTCCGAGCGCCGAATGATAAATCCGCGTAACGCCCGGGAATGAGGCCAGAGCGCGGTGAATGGCGTCCTGCTCTTCGCGTAGGATGCCGCTCAAGATCAATCGACCGTGGGGCCGCAACGCCGCGAAGAGATCATCCAACAGGTTCAAGATCAGGGTTGCATTCAAGTTCGCCAGCACCAGATGAAAGCGTCTGGGTCGCACTGCCTCAATGGAGCCCAGATAGAGGGCATGCCGCACTTGCTGCGAACTGAGGTAGGCATGGGCAGACTCCACGGCGACTGGATCAGTATCGCACCCCACCAGACTCTCAGCGCCCAGCAATCGACAGGCATGCAACAGAATGCCACTCCCGGTTCCCACGTCCAGAATCTGACAGCCCTCCACGGCGGTGTGTTCCAAGGCCGATAGCGCCAGTTGCGTGCTCTCGTGAGCGCCGGATCCGAAGCCCTGCCCGGCGGGCATGGGAAGAAGAATCCGACCCTCGGGAAGCTCAGCATCGGGCATCCACTCAGGAGCCAGAAAGAAGCGATCACCCACGGCGACCGGTTGCCACATCGCACGCGAATGCGTCACCCAATCACGGGTATCGGCTTCCTCCAAGATTGGGTTGGCGGAGGCGAACTGATCAGCCAGGGCACGCGCCATCGGCAGGTTCGGCAGAAACGCATCCAGACGGACCCGCCCTTCGGCAACCACCGTTTCGGTAATCCCCAGCACGCCCGCTTCGTACAGTTCGGCTACAACGAAATCAGTCTCCGTCGTATCCACTTCCAACCGCAACACCTGCATGCCTTCGAGTATGCCATTTCCGGCACAGCTCAGCCAGGCGGAGTGGCGCCCAAGGCCTGTGGAAGCACCGGCCGCGCTCTGCTTAATTCAGCTTAATCAGCGTGCCGGTAACGGTGACACCCGCGGCGTTCAGGACAATCTTTCCACTGCCGGCCTCAATTGTAATCTGGGTTCCCGCCTTGATCTTCATGTTCATGCCAGCTTCAATGTTAACGTCTTTCCCGCCATTTATATTGAAGTTTCCATCCGCCTTTTCTGAGATATTCCCCTTGGCATGAGTATCGATGTTGGCATCCACCGTTAGCTTATCGTCTTTCTTGATGGTGGTAGTTCGACCGCCCGCCTGGATATCCGTGGATCGATTCCCACTCTTAATAGTGAGAGTCTCATTGCCATCACGAATCGTTGTATTCCGATCGTTCTTGATGAGAACGTTCATATCCTTTTCCGCTTGCATGTAGAAGTCTTCCGACCCCTTTTTGTCCTCAAAGCGAATTTCGTTGAAGTTATCTCCTCCACCGCCTTTGCTGGAGCGGGACTTCAAGCCGCTTTGGGTGGCATTCGCCGGTAGATCATAGGGTGGCATCTGTTCCGCGTTGTAGACGCTACCAGTCACCAAGGGGCGGTCCGGGTGGCCTTCCAGGAAGTCAACCACTACCTCTTGGCCGATGCGTGGAATGGAGATCATGCCCCAGTTCTTGCCTGCCCATGCCGTGGAGAAGCGGATCCAGCAGGAACTGTTCTCGTCTTTTCGTCCGTCGCGGTCCCAATGAAACTGCACTTTGATGCGACCGTACCTGTCGGTGTAAATCTCCTCGCCGGAGGGTCCAACGACGACGGCAGTTTGCACTCCACGCACCCTTGGAATGGGCGTGAACAGCGGGGGCCGGTAGGGACTGTCGGCAGAGGCTCCGGCGACGCATCGGTTTTCGTACCGGAACGATTTTTCGTCCTCGCCCTGCGACTTGCTCTGCGAACGATACCCGGCAAAAGTGCAACGTTCGTGGAAGCCCAGGATATACAACTCGTCGTTCACATTGTCGTGGAAATGATCCTTCACCTTCGTGCGGTTGCCACAGGCCAACGCGCGGGCAAGGCTCTTGAAGTATACCCGCGTGACGTGAGAATCCTGATGGTCCGCCATCAACGCCACCAGGGCGTCTCCCTGGCTCTTCTGGGTATACATACCTGGATAGTCGTAATACTCCTCTTTGCCACCGGTAAATGCAGCAGTGAGGCTGGACGTTAAATCCAGGCTGGGGTCTTCAAAGTTATAGTCCCGCCGTGTCTCAATGGAGGTACGAGCCGCACGCTCAAAGCGAATTTCCTGGATC
>JALOKO010000472.1 GCA_025456495.1 Bryobacterales bacterium
GTGCGGATTCCTGCTGGAGCCGTGGCTTATCCTGGGCCATCTACGGCTTCAGCAACGCATTCGAGTACTGCGGCGACGCCCGCCTGGTGCTCACCGCCGAAGCCTGCGCGGATTACTATATTCACCATTGCCCCTCAAACGGCGTGCCCCTATGGGACTTCGACGTTCCTCACAACGGTGAGGCGCCCGTGGACACTTCCGCTGCCGCCATCGCCGCCTCAGGCCTGTTCAAGCTTGCCCGCGTGATTCCAGACATCACCAAGGGCCACCTCTACGGGCAGGTGGCGCGCAAGATCCTGCGCACCCTCTGCGAGGAGCATCTGGCCAACGATCTTCACCACGAGGGCATTTTGCGCAACGGCGTCTATCACATGCACCAGCACCTGGGCATCAATGAAAGCGTCATCTGGGGCGATTACTACTTTGTGGAGGCTCTCGACGAGGCCCTTCGGAATGAAGAAGTGCTGCCCTAATCCGGCACGCCCTCGTTCAGCCGCTGAGCGTGAGACATGAGCACACATCACCCACAAGCCATTCAGGACGCAGTGGAGACCCTGGCGGCCAACTACGCAATCGAAGACCCGGATGCGCTGGCGGATTTCCTCACTCGGCATCCAAAAATCATTCCCTATCTGGAAGGCAGCGTGCCTCACATTGAGAAGCACTTCCCGGGCGCTCCGCGTGCGCTGGTGGTGGAACTGGACGAGGACGAAGAGCTTGGCGCCGAATCGCTCACGCGTCTGTATATCCTGGTGCAGGCCGCCAGCCACAGCGCCACCGCCCACGAGCGCATGGACCGCCTGGATGACGAGTGGGGGCTTGACCTCTGCGAGGATACCAACGAACTGGTGGTGATTGATCTGGATTACACCTAAGCGCCAAACGCCCCAGCGCCAGAAGCTCCAGATTCAGACGCTCCAGATTCAGACACACCGGCGCAAGAACCGCCAGCACCAGGCTGCGGGAAACCCGAAGGACGCTTACGGCCCTAGACTCCCCACCAGCGTAGTAAGTGATTCACCGCAAAGGCGGACGAATAGGCCAGCCCGGTCATGTAGACAAACTGGTAGATGGGGTGCTTCCAGCCCCCTGTCTCTCGCTTCACGACAGCCACGGTGGAAAAACACTGCATGGCGAATGCGAAGAAAACCAGCAGCGCGACGGCGCCCGGGAAATCCAGGCTCTGCCGCAACGCCTCCTGCAGTCCGACGCTGTTTTCGTCCCCACCCTCAATGCCATAGATGGTGCCTAGTGTGCCCACAATTACCTCGCGTGCGGCGAGTGAGGTAATCAGCCCGATGCCGATGCGCCAATCGAAACCTAGCGGCTTAATGATGGGTTCGATCGTGCGCCCGACAGTACCCGCAAGGCTTTCCTCAATGGGTGGAGCTTGCCCGTCCTGGAGGGGCAAGCTGGCCAGTGCCCAGAGGACGATACTAACGGCCAGAATCACCGTTCCCGCGCGCGTGAGGAAGATCCGTGAGCGGTCCATCAGCCGCAAGCCAATCGATTGCAGCGTGGGCCAGCGGTAAGGGGGTAACTCCATCACAAAGGGCTGCCGTCGCGCCTTCAGCACGGAACTTTGTAGGACAAAGGCGGTGGCCACTGCGGCTGCAAAGCCAAGAAGGTACAGCCCCAAGAGAGTAGCGGCGCGAACTCCCAGGAATGGGCCTAGCAATTGCCGCTCCGGAAGAAAGGCCGCAATGATGAGCGCATAGACCGGCAGGCGAGCCGAACAGGTCATGAAGGGAGCAATCAGGATGGTTGCCAACCGGTCGCGCTTGCTCTCAATCGTGCGCGTGGCCATGATGGCCGGAATGGCGCACGCATAGGCCGAAAGCAGTGGAATGAAGCTCTTGCCCTGTAGGCCGACCTTCGCCATCGTCCGGTCAGAAATCACAGCTGCCCGCGCCAGATAGCCCGAATCTTCCAACACGCCAATGAAGGTGAAGAGGATGAGAATCTGCGGCAGAAACACCACGACGCTGCCCACGCCGCTCCAGATGCCATCAACAATCAACGACTGCAGCCAAGGGCTGGGCAGTACAGCCCGCAGCCAGTCGCCTGAAGTTCCAATCAGGGCTTCTACGCCATCCATCAGGGGTTGCGCGGCTACGAAGATACTTTGGAACACCAGCAGCATCACGGTGAGGAAAATCAGCGGCCCCAGCAGCGGATGCAGAAAGAGGCCGTCCAACCGTTGGGTCCAGATGGGAGGGGCAGGGCTCTGATATCCAGCCGCATTGGACATCTTGCCCGCCCACTGCCGGCACGCGGGCACGTTCTGCAGGATGGGCAACTCCACCGGACGCGGCACGGCAACGGTTCCGGCAAGGAACGCGCGGATGGTCTCCAACCCCTCGCCGCGCGCCGCACTGATGAGAGCCACGGGAGCCCCCAGTTGGTCAGCCAGCTTGTCGGTATCCACCACGCCGCCACGTTTGCGCAGGTCATCAGCCATGTTCAGCAGCACCAGCGTCGGGATGCCCATGCTAAGCACCGGCGCAGCCAGCATCAGGTGGCGTCCCAGGTTGGTCGCATCCAGAATCAGCAGTATGGCGTCGGGTTTGGCGATGCCCGGCATCGTGCCGTGCAGCACGTCGCGGGTCACCTGCTCATCTTCGCTGCGAGGGGTGAGGCTGTAGACACCCGGAAGGTCAATCAAGTCCAGCTTGCGGCTGTTCAGCAACATCTGGCCGGTGTGATAGTCCACCGTCACGCCGGGATAATTCGCCACCTTCTGGTTTAGACCCGTAAGGCGATTGAACAGCGTGGACTTGCCACAGTTGGGCGGGCCGATGAGCGCCACCACCCGGTGCCCCGGCCCACCGGCAATCGGTTCCGGGCTCATTACGGCGTGCGCGTTGGCACTGGGGTTGGTAGGGAGTTCTTGCATGGGAATCCGATCATCATCCGACAGCAAACGCAGCGGCGGAGCAGCTAAAGCGAGTCCGCGAGTCCCGATGGCGGGCCTGCCGAGGGCATATTCCCGGTGGCCCCTCCCACAGCGGACGCTGCCCAGTGCCCAGACAACCCTGGCCCGTTAAGCGGCTACTCGAACCAGAATCCGGCTACTGGTTTCGTGGCGCAAGGCGATCTGGCTTCCATCCACCCGAAAGATGCGCGGATCCCCCCCGGGCGCGCTCTGTCCAACGTGAATCGCGTGACCCGGAAGGAATCCCAATTCCATCAGGCGCAGTGCAATCTCATCTGGTAAATCAAGGCTTTCCACCACTGCCTGTTGCCCCGCGCGCAGCTCCGAAAGCAGCGCCTTTAGCGACCCGTCGGACTTGAAATCCACTTGCATTACTCCATAGTATGGGTCAGCAATGGAAATAAGTCAAATATGGTCCGAGATCCCTGTTCTCCATGTGCGGAGCGGTGCTGGATCCGGCGTAATCCTTCGCGATTTCCACAGGACAGCATGATACAATCCAACCGTGCCGGGCATCGCGATTCCGTTCTATCTCGCGCACCCGCGGCTGATGCGCCTCGAGCGTCGCTTCATGCACGAA
>JALOKO010000473.1 GCA_025456495.1 Bryobacterales bacterium
CGACTGCACCTATCTGGCGCGCTGGGCGGCCAGCCTGCAAACGCCGTCGGAGGTCACCACGTTTTTCAACTTCCTTGACTCGCATGACGGGGTGGGCCTGCTGCCTGTCCGCACGATTCTGACTCGTGAGGAGGTGCAACAACTGGTTGACCGCACATACGCCCATGGGGGGCTGGTATCGATGCGCACCAACTCCGACGGCACCTCCACGCCGTACGAGTTGAACATTCCCTGGTACAACGCGCTGAACAATGAAAACCAGGGCGAGAGCGCCGATACGAAGATCGACCGCTTCCTGGTGTCGCGAGCGATTGCGCTGAGCCTGAAGGGTGTGGCGGCGGTGTACCTGCCCAGCGTGATTGGCGCGCACGTGACGGCGGAGACTCCGGTGGACATCCGTGACCCGCGCAGCATCAATCGCAACACCATCAACACGCCCGCGCTGTTTGCGCAACTGGCCGACACACACAGCCCTGCCTACCGGATCTCGCAACGCTTTACGCACATGATCAGCGTGCGGATTGCATGCGCCGCCTTTCATCCGGCGGCGCCGCAGCGAGTGATCTTCGCCACGCCGCGAGTGTTTGCCTTTGTGCGGGAGCGGCTGGACAAGTCCGCGATGGTGCTGTGCCTGAACAACATTACGAATGAGCCGCAGCACTTTGAGGCGACGATCGAGAAGTTACGCACCAGCAGCATCGAATGGGAAGACATCCTCACGCGGGAACAGTTCCTTGCCAGGAACGAGATGCTGCAGGTGGAGCTGCGGCCCTACCAGGTGCGTTGGCTGCGGGCACGCATGCGTCCGGCGGAAACTGGCGGGGAGACCGCGCGGCAGTCGACCATGGAGGCCATCCCCCGTTAAGCGCGCCCCGAGGATCCAAAGCCGCCCTGCCCGCGCACGCTGTCGCTCAACTGCGTTTCTTCCCACTCCACGGCTTCGTAACGAGCCACGACCAATTGAGCGATGCGATCGCCCACAGCAATGGGAAAAGGGTTGTTGCCAAGGTTGAGCAGAATCACCTTCACCTCACCACGGTAGCCAGGATCGATGGTTCCGGGAGCGTTGGGAACCGTGATGGCATGCTTCAGCGCAAGACCGCTGCGGGGACGCACCTGTCCCTCAAAGCCTGGTGGAATCTCCAATTGGAGTCCGGTGGGGACGGCATGCGGCAGTCCGGGCAGCAAGGTGAAGGACTGCACGGAACGCAGGTCGAGGCCCGCGTCCTCTTCGGGTCCATGGGCGTAGGCGGGCAGGACGGCGTCCGGGTGAATCCGTTTGATCTTGATGCGCAAGAGGGCCTCCTTCAGGCACGTGGCGCCTGGCGTGGAGATCGCGAGCAAACTCCGTGACCGGGCAAAGGTTCAGGATAGCCCGCCGAGCGCCCGCACGGCAGCAGCGGCTAGGATGGAGAGCATGAGGGCACACGGCAACGGGAGGCTGATTCCCCCAATGATGGGCGTACCAGTGATGGGGATGCTGTTGATGGTGCTGGGCCTGGCGCTACAGGCGCAACCAATCCGCGCGACCACGGAGTTCGCGCGGTTTACGCACCGCGGAGAGCCGTTTCCTCAGGACGGTGTGCGGCAACCGCTGGAGGTGCTGTCTCCGCCGTTGATCCGGGGGACCTGGAATGCTTTTCGTCTGGTGGTGGATGTGGAGCCCGGGGAGAACTTTCGGTTGTACGTGGGGCAGAACCCCAACAATGCCATGCGGGTGCGCATCTTCCGCGAGGTGGTGCAGAAGGATGCGGAAGGTTGGGGGATCGCCGCGCGCCAAATGGTGTTGCTGCCGTTCGACAGCAAGGCCATTCCGGCCGCCGAACGCGCGGCGGAACGCACGACGTACACCTTCTGGATGGAAGTGCAGCCTCCACGCAACTACCGGCCGCGTCGATTGAAGCTAGAGCCGCAACTGCTGCTGAACGACCAGTGGTTCACCTATCCGATGGAGATCCGCGTGCTTGACCTGGATGTGGATCTCAGCGGCTTGCCAGGGCGCGCTGTGCCGGATGCGACAGCGGAACGGCCGGCGGCCGAGCCGGACTTCGCGTACGCGATGTTGCTGAGGCAGGCGCTGTGCGGCGATGGCGAGGCGACATTCGTGGAGGCGGCAGCGGGCCTGCAGCCGCTGGACCGGGAGCGGGAATCGGCGGCATCGTTTGCGCCGGCCCTGGATGCGCTAGCGCGAAAGCACTCGCGGGAGGATGTTGACCGGGAGTTGCTGCGTGTCCTGCGTATCGATGATCGAAAGGCCTGGTGCGCGGCGCCGGAATTTCCGCGTGACCGGCTGGGCGTGGAATGGCCCGCCGCCCTCAAGAACCGGGTGCTGCAACTGGCGGGCGATCCATACGACTAAGGCCTCGCCGTGGCGTTGATCGCGCCGTTGCCTACACCTTTCGCGGATCCGGGTGCGAGTAGCCCTTGCGGTAGGGACGGGCCAGCATGCGCGTGGCTTCCGGATCGCCGACGACGATGTGCTTTGCGGGGTCAAAGCGGAGGGTCCTGCCGGTCTTCATGGCGATGTTGGCCAGGATGCAACTGGCTGTACTGATGTGGCCCTGCTCAATATCGGCGACTGGCTTTCCACGCTCCGCGATGGCCTTCAGCATGTCCTTCATGTGATAGCGGATGGCGGGCGCGACGTGCCGCTCAAGGTCCTTCTCTGTCTTGTCTTCCGGGAACTGCTCCAGCTCGTAGGTGACATCTTTGTGGATGGGCTTTTCGTCGCGGCTAACGGGAATGAAGTCGTAGCTCATTACGCTGAACTTCAACGTACCCTTCTCGCCGTAGATAGCGCCGCCCCAGGGGTACTGCGGATCGGGCGTGGTTCCCCAGGTGCGGTGCGTCCACACCACGGGGAAGGCCGGGAACTGGAAAGTGGCGGTCTGGGTGTCGGAGATATTCGCCTTGACGCCTTTCTGGACCAGGATGCCGCCGCTGGAGGAGACCTGCGTGGGCCAGCCGAGGTCCAGCATCCAGCGAACCGCGTCCAGCATATGGATGCACATGTCGCCTACAATCCCGTTGGAATACTCCTGGAAGGCGCGCCAACCGCGAGGGTGAACGATGGGGTTGTAGGGGCGCATGGGGGCAGGCCCGGTATAGGCATCCCAATCCAGGTAGTCCGGCGGCGCGGTATCGGCGGGATTGGTGCGGTTGCGCATGTGGTAGTAGCAGAAGATCTCCACGTGTCCGATGGCGCCCAACTTGCCGGGCTTGATGATGTGCTCAATGGCCTCCGCGAGGTGGGGCGTGGAGCGTCGTTGCGTGCCCACCTGGACCACACGGCCGTACTTGCGGGCGGCGGCGAGGATGGCCTGGCCTTCCACGACATCAATGCTGATGGGCTTCTGGAGGTAGAGATCCGCACCGGCCTGCATCGCTGCGATGGCTGGGAGCGCGTGCCAGTGATCCGGGGTGCCGATGAGGACGATGTCCAGGTCGCGCTCCTTCAGCATCTCCCGATAATCGGTGAAGGTGCGCGGCGTCTTCTTTGAGGCCTGCCGTTCG
>JALOKO010000474.1 GCA_025456495.1 Bryobacterales bacterium
GCGCAGACCGCAGGCGCCTTCCTCGACAATTTCCTTGAACTGATTCCAGGAGTATGTCTGGTAGGTGCGGGCTCCGTCTTTGCTGACGGGCTGATGGAGAGCGGGGCGGTCGCCGAGTTCGGAGGCGGCATCCTTGAGGAGTGTGTAAACCGTACGGCGGGCCATGAACAGGATGCTATCATCGCGGGGAAAGTGTGGGCAAGAAGGGGGCGGAAGCGGAGGACCAGATCCGCAAGCCTTTTCGTTTCAGCTGGTTTTGTCAGCTCGCGCTACAATGATGCCGATGACTTGGGAACATGAACTGAACACCGCGCGCGCATTGCTTTTGGAGGCGGGGCGCATCTCATTGGATTACCGCCGGAAAGGCTTTCAGACCGAGATTAAGGAAGACGACTCTCCGGTTACGGAAGCGGACAAAGCGACCGAAGCGTTTCTGGTGGAGCGACTCAGCGAGGCCTTCCCCAACGATGGATTCCTGGGAGAAGAGGGCAGCAGCCGCGAGGGGTCTAGCGGACGGAGATGGATCCTGGATCCGATTGACGGGACGAAGGACTACGCGAGAGGGATCCACAGCTATTCGAACCTGCTGGCGCTGGAAGCCGATGGCGAGGTGGTGGTGGGGTTGGCCAATCACCCGGTGCTGGGGAACTTGTATTCGGCGGCCAAGGGATTGGGAGCGTGGCTGCATACGGCCAATGGGTTGGCTAGCGCGCTGCGGACATCCAACACAGATCGGTTCGGGCGAGCGGTGCTGGGACTGAACGGCATCAATCATCTGGCCGGGAAGCCGTATTCCGCGAGCATCCTGGAGTTCCTGCAGCAGTTCTGGGCCATCCGCTGCTTTGGGGGCTTGGAGCCCGTGTACGTGGTGGGCGGGCAGATGGACGCATTTCTGTCAGTGACCGGCAAGCCGTGGGACTACGCGCCGTCGAAGATCCTGATTGAGGAAGCGGGCGGGTGTTACTTCGACTTTGAAGGCAAAAGCACGATCTACGCAGAGACCTGCGTGGTGTGCAACCGGGCGCTGGAGGCGCCCATCCGCCGCTACTTTGAGCAGGCGATGGGCTAACCTCACAGGGCCGGGTGTACGGGAAGCGACGCCTAGGGGAAGAAGGGGAACATTGCCTTGAGTTCCTCGGGCGAGGGTTGGCGACCGTACTCGCAAAGTTCAAAGGCTTCCGCGTGTTGCACCTTGGCGGCGCGATCCTTGCCGTAGAGGCGCTCAAGGGTGGCCCGGACGGCAGGATTGATGCCGCCGGAGAAGCGGGTCTTGGCAAGCCATTGGCGACGAGCCTTGGGATCCTTGGGCACCTCGGCAAGACGACCGGCCGTCCAGGGAAGCCATTCGTAGAACTGCGAATCGTGGGCGTCCATGCCATCCAGCTTGGTTTCGATGACATCGTCGATGGCGACGGCAATATCCGGGCGGAAGGGGTTGGGGCGCTGGAAGTTATCCTGGAAGTAGAGGAAGACGGGGTTCTTCTTGAGAGGCGGGGTATCGGAGGCGCTGTTGGGCACAATCACCATATAGGCGGCATCCTGAACCAGCATGGCTGCGTAGCGATGATCCGGATGGTAATCGTTTGTGCGGTGTGCAATGACGATGTCGGCGTTCCAGCGGCGGATGACGCGGATGATCTCGTGGCGGTTCGCCAGGGTGGGCATCAGTTCGCCATCGTGATTGGGGAGCACCTCGTACTCGGCAATACCTAAGCGACGGGCGGCTTCCTGCGTTTCCTTGAAGCGACGGACCGCCAAGGGGCCTCCACCCATCTCGTGATGGCCGGCATCGCCGTTGGTGACGGAGACGAATTTCACGTGGTGGCCGAGCTTGGCGAACATGGCGGCAGTGCCGCCGAACTTGATGTCGCAGTCATCGGGATGGGCTCCGATGGCGATGATGCGCAACTTGCCGTCAGGTCCCTGGGCGAGGGCGAACAAGGCGCAGAAAAGGATGGAGAGGGAGAGGGAAAGTAAGCGTTTCATGATCAGCTTTACGGTATCAGGCAAGGGAAGCAAATCCAAGTGCAATCGCCCGTAAAGGGCTGGGCAGATCGCGATGGATTCAGGGAGAGGCGAGTGATGGAGATCGCATCGACGGAGGAACGCTGGCAGGATCTCTTGAGCGTCGAGCAACTGCGCGTGGCGATGCCGTTGGAGCGAACCTTCTACCATCGAAGCACCGCGGTGGTGGCGCGAGAGCTTCTGGGAAAGCTGCTGGTGATGGAAGATCTGGCTGGCGTGATTGTAGAGACGGAGGCGTACTTGGGGCGGGAGGATGGGGCGTCGCATGCGGCGGCGGGGCCGACCGCGCGCAACGGGGTGATGTTCGGACCGGCTGGGGTGAGCTACGTGTACTTCATCTACGGGATGCATTATTGTCTGAACGTGGTGGCGCATCCAGAGGGTGAGGCAGGTGCGGTTCTGCTGCGTGCGGTGGAGCCACTGTGTGGGCTGGAGCGGATGAGAGAGAGGCGACAGAAGGCGAGAAGGCCGTGGGAGTTGACGTCAGGGCCAGGCAAGCTGGGCCAGGCGTTCGGAATCGGCGCCAGGCACAACGGACTCTCGCTTGCTGAGAGCGCACTGCGGATTGTTCCGCATCCAGCGCCAGGGGGAATAGAGATCGCGGTGTCGCCACGAATCGGGATTCGCAAGTGCGCGGATTGGCCCCTCCGCTTTTTTGTCGGTGGGCACCCGTGTGTGAGCCGGTCGCGGTGGAGGCCGGGGCTTGGTCCGGACGAAACGTTAAGCGAAGGAATCATGGCGGGAGGAACGGTTCCGAAGAGTCGATAGCTATGCGACGATAAGTAGCCGGAGCTGACTTCACCGGCGCCGGATGCCGCGGCGTTCGCGGCAAGGAAGTGCAAAACCAGATGCTGATACCCTCTGTTTTTCGTGAGTATGACATTCGTGGCGTTGCGGAACGCGACCTGCCGAGTGATGGCGTGTTGCTGTTGGGGCAGGCCGTGGGGACACTGCTGCGGCGGCGTGGGGGCAAACGCGCGCAGGTAGGCGCGGATTGCCGGTTGAGCTCGCCGCGGCTGCGGGAGGCCATCATCAGCGGGTTCCGCCGCGCTGGATGCGACGTGGAAGACCTGGGGACAGTGCCGACACCGGTGACGTATCACAGCGTGCTGCGAAGTGGGGCCGATGGGGGGGTGATGGTGACAGGTAGCCACAACCCATCGGACTATAACGGATTCAAGGTGATGGTGGGTCAGACGACCATCCATGGTGAGGAAATCCAGCACCTGCGGCACATGATGGAAACCGGGGACCTTGAGGAAGGAGCGGGCGCGTTGACACAGGTGGACGCCGTCACCCCGTACGTGGAGGACATTGCGGCGCGCTTCGCGTTCCCCACTCGCACGAAGGTGGTTTTCGACGGCGGAAACGGGACGGCGGGGCCGGTGCTGCAGCGGCTGTTGGAACGGCTGAATGTGGATCCGGTGGCCATGTATTTCGACATGGATGGTCGGTTTCCGAACCACCATCCTGACCCGAC
>JALOKO010000475.1 GCA_025456495.1 Bryobacterales bacterium
GCCCAGCCGCATCGTTGGAAGGCGGCGAAGTCGACCAGATGGAGGCGCCAGAGGCAGCCGGATCGTCTGGCTTGTAAACGACCGCAGCCGACGGGGGAGGCGGCGGAGGAGCAGGCCTTGCGGCGGATGCACGCGCTTCCGACGGAACTGCTTCACCCATGGCCGCGGCCTTGTAGGAAGCCATCAACCGCTGAATCTGCACCCGGGTCATGGGTCCCCGTAGATAACTCATCGCCCAGCGCGCCTCAAAGGTGACGGGCTCCGCTTGGTGGACGTTGTGCAACAGAAAAACCCGATTGCCAACACCCGAAAGAATGCTGCCGATCCGCGCTTTGTCAAACGCGGCGCCACTGGCCGCACTCGACAGCCCATCCATCAGCCGGTCCTTGTCGTTCTCGGTCTGCAACCGGCCGATGAACCACGTTCCGCAGTTGGAAAGACCCTTGTAGTCCAGGTCCACCGGGTTCTGCGTCGACAGCACCACCCCCAGGCCAAACGCCCGGGCCTGCTTCAACAGCGTCAGCAGCGGCGCTTTCGATGGCGGATTGGCGATGGGCGGAAAGTAGCCGAAGATCTCGTCCATGTACAGCAGGGCCCGCAAACTGGTGGTGCCCGATTGACGCCGCACCCACGACAGCGTCTGGTTCAACAGCATCGACACAAAGAACATGCGCTCCGCATCGTTGAGGTGCGCGATGCTCAGCACGGCCATCCGCGGCTTGCCTTGCGGGGTGTACAGCAGGCGCCCGATGTCCAGCGGCTCGCCTTCCATCCACAACGCGAAGCCCGGCGAGGCAATCAGATTGTTCAACGCCATCGCCAACTGAAAGCGTTCCCGTTCCGGGAAAAACGTGTCCACATCCATCACCCCGAAACGCTGCATCGGCGGCTTCTGCACCTGCAGAATCAGGGTGGGCAGGTCAAGCGAACGCCCGTCCATCCAGGCCGCGTTCAATAGGTTGGAAAGCAGAATGTGCTCGCGGCTCTGCACCGGGTCCGCATTCATCTTCAGCAGGCCCAACAGCGAACTGGCCGTGGAACTCACCAGTTCCGCGAAGGCCTCGCGGTCATCCAGGATGAAGGCCTCCGGCGCATCAAACGAGCGCAGCACGCTCAAAGGGACGCCCGCCGTGCTGCCCGGCGTGTACACGACGAAATCGGCGGAATCACGCAGGCGTTGGATCCGGTGGCCGTCCTGGCCCCAGCGCCCCAGCCCCTTGCGCCACAATTCGGCCTGCTGCTGGGCGAAGGCATCGGGACTGAGGTCCTTGATGCGGGCCTCATCCTCGTTGATCCACGGCCGGAAATCCTCCGGACGCAGTTCGGGGAACGTCAGCAGCAGGTTGCTCAGGTCACCCTTCGGATCGATGATCAGCGCGGGGACGCCGTCGATGGCCGCTTCCTCCAGCAACCCCATGCACAGCCCTGTCTTGCCGCTGCCCGTCATGCCCACGCACACGGCATGGGTGAGCAAATCGTTGGAACGATACAGCAAGGGCTGGGCCTCGCCCGTCTTCGTTTCAAGATCAAAGCGGCGGCCCAGATAGAACTGGCCCAGAAGTTCGTAGTTGGTCATAGGTCGTGTGGCGGTGGACACAAAGGCGCGCGGCGCACCAGTTTGGAAGCGGGTGGACGCCTTGCCCTATTCTACAAGCGGGATCGGCTAGCGGAACTCCGCCTTCACGATCTCCAGTTCCACCACCGACAGTTCCCGATCCGTTCCGGCCCACCAGGAGGCCGTGTACTGGTGTGGAAGCGAATAGCCTCCGTTCCGAAAAACCCCTTCGCAGCGCACCGCGTAGGGGATTTCGCGCCAGTTCCCTCCCTCGGTTTCGAAGTCGCCCCAGCGTAGCAGGGAGATTTGGCAGGGCATGCCTTCGGGGTGGAAGTCTACGGTCATCAGATGGACAATGCCATCTTCTTCGATGGAAATCCGCGCACGATGCGGTGCCAGCGGCGTCCACAGCACACGGTCGCCAGGCAGCAGCGCGCCGGGGAGGAAGAAGTGTTCGGCCACAAAGCGCCAGCGGGCCGAACGGGTGATGTCAGGGTCCGCAGCGCGCATCACGGGCAGCAGTCCGGCCAGTCGCCAGGCCATTTCACCCCGGCCCTCCACGTAGATGTCGGCGCCGGTAATGGGAAATTGTCCCGCCACGCGCGCGGTCCAAACGAAGCCATCGCCCACGCGGATGGTTTCCTCGCTACGGTGCGGCATCCAGGGCCTGCCCCGCCCCAGCCGGATTCGCCCCGTCAACTCCAGCCGGGCAGCGCGTGCTGGCGGCGTTCCGTCACGTAAACTCCACCGGAAGTAGCGCTGCACCACCTCAGGCTGCTCTGCTAAGTGGGATTCGAAGAACGCGGCGGGTGCGGCCGCCTCGCTGGAGCGGGAACCCCGCCACAGCTCATCGCCAAAGGCGGCCACCCTGCGAGTGGCTTGTCGGGCGCCCATCCATAGCCAGCCCACAGTCAGTAGCAGCAATGAGGCTGCGGCCAGCACCATCCAATACCGATTCATACCGGCAGAATATCAGATAGAATGGTCTGCTTTCGACCGCAATCGGACGACCAACCACGATGGAGCGGCGACAGCAATCGGCAGCCTACACGAATGCCATTCAGAAAAAAGGCGCCTCCCACGATGGGAGGCGCCTTTTCGTTTCCATTCGGAATCCGGGTGCGGGGGGAAGGCTGGGACGGCAAGGATTACCGCGCCGCCAGCAGTGCCCGCAGGTGTCGTGCCCTCTCGGGCGAGCGCAACTGACGAAGCGCCTTGGCCTCTATCTGCCGGATGCGCTCGCGCGTCACGTCAAACTCTTGCCCAATCTCCTCCAGGGTGTGTTCACGGTCACAGCCGATGCCAAAGCGCAGGCGGATGACCTTCTCTTCCTTGGGGGAAAGCGTCTTCAGGATGTTCGCCGTCTCGTCGCGGACATTGGAATCGATGACGGCATCCACGGGGGACCCCACCCAACGGTCCTCGATCAGATCGCCCAAAGCCGATTCGCCATCCCGCCCCACCGGCGTCTCCAAAGAGACCGGGTCGCGAGAGATCGTCTTCAGCTTCTGCACCTTCTCAACCGAGATGTCCATGCGACGGCTGATTTCGTCGTTCGTGGGAACACGACCGAGTTCCTTTTCCAGCTCGCGGGTGGCGCGCAGGAACTTGTTCATGCTCTCGTTCATGTGGACCGGGATCCGGATGGTACGGCTCTGGTCGGCAATGGCACGGGTAATGGCCTGCCGGATCCACCACGTGGCGTAGGTAGAGAACTTGTAACCACGACGGTATTCAAACTTGTCGGCGGCGCGCATCAGGCCGATGTTGCCCTCCTGGATCAGGTCCAGTAGGTGCAATCCACGGTTGACATATTTCTTGGCCACCGAAACCACCAGGCGCAAGTTCGCTTCGACAAGGTCTTTCTTTGCACGTTCGGCCTCAATGTGGCCGACGCGGATGACCTCCATCGTGTGAGTGAGCGCCTCAAAGGTGGTGCCGGCCTGCGAC
>JALOKO010000476.1 GCA_025456495.1 Bryobacterales bacterium
GCGAAGCCGTCGCCGCCGCCAATACGGCAATACACATCCAGTTCCGCGGTGGGCGACACGTAGGTCTTGCCGTCAATCCAGGCCACTGCACCCCAGCTGTGACGGTTGGTGGAATGCACCTCACGCAAGGTAGTGGCCACCACCTTGATGTTGGGGAATTTGGCCGTCACATCGCCAATCATGCCGAAGAAGGCCGAGGGGTCCAGTTTGCTCTTTGCAGCCACCTCCGGCCCAGGGATCCCCAACCCGAGTTGCAGATCCTCTTCGTTACCCACCAACACATCCACGTGGTCAACGATTTCCTTAATCTGCGCGACGGCGCGCTCGTGTCCGCCCACGATGTTCCACAGCTTGGCGCGATAGTTCAGGTCAAATGACGTGGTGGCTCCGGCAGCTTTCGCCGCCTTCATGCCCTCCACGATCACGTCCGCGGTGGTTGGCGATAAGGCCGCGAAAATCCCGCCGCTATGGAACCAACGCACACCGCCTGCGAAGATGGCGTCCCAATCGAAGTCGCCCGGCTTCAACTGCTGTGCCGCTTCATTGCAGCGGTTATAGAACACAATAGGACCCCGCACGCCCAAGCCGCGATCGCTATACACGGTAGCCATGTTCGGGCCATGGACGCCGTCATGCTTGAAGTGCTTGTAGAACGGCTTGACGCCCATGGCCTTCACGCGCTCAGCAATCAGGTGGCCGATGGGGTAATCTACCATCGCTGACGCCACGCCGGTGGCCATCCCGAAGCAGTCGCTTAGATTGGCTGCCACGTTGAATTCGCCGCCACTCACGTGAATCTGGAATTCGTTCGCCTTCCGGAACGGGATGATGCCCGGGTCAAGCCGGTGTACCAGGGCGCCGAGGGAAAGAAAATCCAACGCGCCGTCAGGGCGGATGTTCAAGCCGTATTGCATGGGGTCTCCTACAGAAAGGGGTTCAAAAGCAATAGTGTAGCGAACTGGGACTCGCCCCTAGCGCAGCGTCCGCACCGTGATCAGCGTTCCCTCTTCCACGGTGTCATCAGGATAGCGGACAATCTCGGCGCCTTCCGTCAATCCGTCCAGCACCTGCGCACTAAGTCCGTTGCGCTGTCCGATCTTCACCTCTCGCCGTCGCGCAGAATCGCCCTCGCGCACAAATACCGCCCAGCCGCCATTGGACCGGAAGAGAGCGCTGGCGGGCGCCTGTAGCACATTCTGCTCCTCCCACAGGATGAACTTGGCCTCCACCCGGTAGCCATCGCCCAGGCGACCCCATTCCGCTTCCGGTGAGGTAATGTCCGCGATGACGCGAACCCGCTGCTCCTCGACACCCAGGGCAGACACCTTCGTAAACGCAGTGGGTTCCACGGTTCGCACCACGCCTTCCAGCGGATGCTCACCACCCCATCGTTCCAGCAACAGGCGTGTGCCCGGCTGCAGCTTGACGGCGTCGGCTGAGAGCACATCTACAGCCACCTCCAGCGAACGGGCATTGCCCAGTTCCACCAGAGGCTCCCCTGCCTGCACCGGACCCTCGCTTTTTCGCACCACCTGGAGCACGCGCCCCCCCACGGGAGAACTCACGCGCACCTGATCGCCCTTGGGACGCAACTCGGTGGTGGAAGGCTCCAGCAGGCTGGCCCTGGAGGCGCGCACCTCCGCTTCCGCCACGCCCACGGCCCGATCCAGGGCCGCCAGGGTGGCATCCACACGTTGCTTTTCCGTGCGGGTGCGGTCCAACTGCTCAGCGGGCAGGTCACCGGAGCGCACCAGGCGCTCAATCCTTGCTACTTGCGCCTCCCAGTAACGAAGGTCCACGTGGGCGGCGCCCTTGCGGCTCTGCGCCTCCAGCAACGATGCCTCCGCGCGCTCCACCCGTGCCTGCGTTTCGGCCCGTGTCCGTGGGTCCAGGGCCATTGCCCGCTGCGGTTGCGGGTCTAATAGCGCCACCACCTGTCCGGCGCGCACCACGTCGCCCACCGCCAGATGGATGCGCCGCACATAGCCGGCTACAGGCGCGTGAACCACAAAGCGATCCTTCACCCGGGTCTTGCCTTCTTCCTCAATCGTCACCCGCATCGGCTGACGGCTGGCGGTGACCATCTCCACGGCGATGGGCCGCGGTTGAAAGCCCCAAGCCACCAGAGCCACCACGGCTATCGCCACCACTAGAATTCCCAGCCATCGCTTCCACTTCACGGCGCGCTTACTCCTTCGTCTTCAATACGGCCACCAGGTCCAGATGATCTAGCTTCCGGCGGACAATCCACCCGGAAAAGAACGCGGAAATCAGCACCACCGTGGCGGCAAAGGCGTAGGTGTTCGGTTGAATCACCAGCGGGAAGCGGTACAGTTCGGTTTGGAAACCCATCAGCATGACCGCGCCCAGGCCCCTGCCAATCAGGAAACCCAGAGGGATGCCAGCCAGCGTCAACACGGCCAGTTCCCCCAGTAGAATAAACGAGATCTCCCCACGCGTGTATCCCAGGACGCGCAGGCTGGCTAGTTCGCGGCTCCGTTCCGAAAGCGCAATCCGAGCGCTGTTGTACACCACCCCAAAGGCAATACTGCCTGCCAGAATCGTGTTGAAGAACGCGAAGGCCAGCATCTGCCCAGCCAGCGTGTCATAGAAGTTGCGCAGGGCCTGCATGCGCAAGGTGCTGCCGGCCACGCGGGGAATCTTCTTCAATTCGCGAAAGATGTCGGTTTGCGCGTCCGCGTCCACATTCAGATACACCCCGGAAATTGCTGACCCTTCGCGCATCATGCGATTCAAAGCCGGCAACTCCATGTAGCCGTAGACGCCAATCCACTCATTCACCACGCCCACCACGGGCACCTGACGCACGGGCCGCGATCCTTCCAGGATTTCCACTGTCAGCAGTTCGCCCGGCCCAATCCCCAGCATCCCGGCCAGATGATCGGTCAACAGAATGCCGTCCGGGGGCGTCTCCATTTGCTTGATCTGTCGCGTCAACAGCCTGTGCAGGCTGCCATTGGGGGTGAGGCCCTGGATGGAGGTGCGGAAGTGCCGCTGCTCAAAGCGAAAGTCAGCGGGCACGCTGCGGAAGGGCTCAGCGTAGCGTACGCCTCGCATCGCCAGCAGGGAGTGCATGGCCGCGCGCGAGGCTGGCTCAATGAAGGTGACGGTCATATCGTCCCGCTGGGCCAGGCGGAATTGCAGGTCCACCAGATAGTCGGCCGAGTCTCCGAAGAACTGCCCCGTTACCAGAACGGCGCAGGCAAAGGCGATTCCCATCACTGACAGCGCGCTCTTCACCGGCCGCCGTTCCAGGTTGCGGATGATCATGCGGGCGGGCTGAGACAGCAAGCGTCGCAAACCCAGGCGCTCCACCAGGCTGACGTGGTAGCGGGCCGGGGGCGCGGGCTGCATGGCCTCGGCCGGGGGAAGCTTTGCCGCCGCGTACACCGCATGGAAGACTCCGGAGACGGCCGCCGCCGCGCAGATGGCAGATGCGGTTCCTGCGATGGATGGGCTG
>JALOKO010000477.1 GCA_025456495.1 Bryobacterales bacterium
CCAACGCCGTGCTGTTGGACGACGATTGGTGCCGCTTCCTGCGAAGCTACAACTGGCTGGTGGGGGCCTCCATCGACGGCGACGAACAGATGCACGACAGCTACCGCAAGAACCGTGGCGGCGAGGGCACCTGGCGCAAGGTGATGGCCAGCATTGAGCGGATGGCCAAGCATCGTGTCGATTTCAACATCCTGTGTGTGCTCAGCCAAGCCAACGTTCACCGTCCAAAAGATGTCTATCGCTTCTTCCGCTCGCTGGGGGTTGAGTACTTGCAATTCATTCCCCTGGCGGAGTTCACCCCTTCCGGAGAACGCCAGCCCTACACCATCACCGCGGAGGAATACGGCCGCTTCCTGGTGGAGATCTTTGACCTTTGGTGGCCTGAGCGGCAGCGCGTCCGCATCCGCTTCTTCGATAATCTGGCCGAAGCCATCGCGGGCTACGCGCCCGGCAATTGCACCATGCACGAGCGCTGCGACAGCTACGTAGTGGTGGAGTATAACGGCGATGTCTACCCTTGCGACTTCTTCGTCGAGCCGCGCTGGAAGCTGGGCAACATCCACCAGCAGACCTGGAGCCAGATCACCAAGGCCCAGTTGCGCAGCCGCTTCGCCCACAACAAGTCCTTGCCGCACGCGGACTGCATGTCCTGCGAATACCTTGCCCTCTGTCATCACGGTTGCCCCAGCTTCCGGGAAAAGCAACGTGGCCGCCCGGAAGACCTTGACTACTTCTGCGCCACCTACAAGATGGTCTACCAGCACTGCCTGCCATCCCTCCGCGCGGAGGTAGCCTCCATCACCGGCAAGCCCGCTGTCATGTAGGGTCGCCCACCCGGTTGCGTCGTCAAAGGGGACTTTCGGCCCCGGGGCGAAGTACCGGGGTACCAGGCAGCGAAGCCCGATTTCGGGCAACACGGATCCGATTTTATGGTTCGGTTTCGATGGGTTTCACGGTATCCTGGACGTGGTTTCCTTGGTGAATCGCGTCATCCCGGGCCATCGCCGCCATGGCGCCGGGAAATGCGAAACAGCCCGGACCCGGGGCGCGGTTCCGGTTTGCGATTGGGGATGTAGCATTGAGATCGAAACGCGAACGAATCTTCTCCATCACGCTCATCGTGTGCCTGGCCACGTTGTTGCTGGCCAACTTCCTGGAGATGGGCCGCACCCGATTCATTGAGGTTGCCGTCCCCAATCCGTCCGCGGAGACCGTGGAAACCCCCACTCAGTTGCCCGCAGTCGAAGCGCCAGCCCCTCCCCCCACGGTGATCGTGCGTCAACCCGTGGAAACCCCCACCACGCCCTTCTACCGCACCTCCGTCTTCTTCGCCGCCTTCACGCTGGGGACGGTAATCCTCATCATCATCTTCGATGTCTTCTTCTACAACCAGCGGGTTGAGCGCGAAAAGGAACTCACCCGCCGCGTTGCCGACAAGACCCAGGAACTCCAGCATGCCCAGGAGCAGGCTGCCGCCGCCAATCTGGCCAAAAGCCGCTTCCTGGCCACCATGAGCCACGAGATTCGCACCCCCATGAATGCCATCGTGGGTATGTCGGAACTGCTGCTGGACAGCAAGTTGAATCCACGCCAACGGGAACTGGTGGCCAGCATCGCCACCTCCGGCGATTCCTTGCTTGAGATCATCAACTCCATCCTGGATTTCTCCAAGATGGAGGCGGGCAGCATTGAGTTGGAATCCTTGCCCATCAATCTCCAGGAGTGTCTGGAGCAGGTCCTGTTCCTGTTTTCTGAACGCGCTGAGCGAAGAAATGTGGAACTGGTTTGTATTCAGGATCCAGCCGTGCCAACCATGATTCTGGGTGACCGCGCGCGCCTGCGGCAGGTGCTCATCAACCTCATGGGCAACGCCATCAAGTTCACGCAGAATGGCGAAGTGGCGTTGGAGGTGACCGTCGAAGGCGAGCCGGTGGCCGATGGCTCCGATGCTCCCGCGCAACGTCTCCGTTTCGACGTGGTGGATACCGGCGTCGGCATCGCGCCAGAGAACATCGGCAAGCTGTTTCTGCCGTTCAGTCAGGTGTCCGGGAACAATCGCCGTCCCAACGAGGGCACGGGCTTGGGTCTGGCAATCTCCAAGCAGTTGGTGGGTCTGATGGGCGGTGACCTGCAAGTGGAAAGCACCCTGGGCGAAGGCAGCCGTTTCTGGTTCACCGCTGAACTCAAGCGCCTTCCCGACAACCACCCGGAGATGATCCGCACCCCCAAGCGCAAGGATCTTTCGGGACGCACCGCAGCGGTGCTCTGCCTCAGTCCATCATTACGCAAGCTCTTTGGCCGCGCCTTTGGTGCATGGGAGTTGCAAGGCGACATCCTGCCAGACCATAGCGCGTTCTTCTACAAGCTCTACGAGATCGCCAAAGAGGGCGCGCAATTGGATCTGGTGGTCGTGGAGGTGGAGGACGCCATGGATGCCACCCGCGACTTCCTGTTGAATCTGCGCGCCAGCATGCCGTATCCCGATACAGCGCTGATGATCGTCAGCAACAGCCGCACTCGCATCGCGCTGCAGGAGCTTCCCGGCGCCAGCGCCATTTGTTTCGTGTCCAAGCCCATCTGGCTTCCCAACCTCTACGAGGTCACGCGTGCCCTCTTGCTGGAGGGAAAGAAGGCCATCTCCCCCGTGAACGCGGGGCCGCAGGAAACCTCCATCCTCTGGGAAAGCATGCCCTCCGTGGAGGCCCTCAGCATCCTGCTGGTTGAGGACAACCTCACCAACCAGCGCGTTGCCTCCTTGATGTTGGAACGCCTGGGCTTCTCAGCCGACACCGTGGTGAACGGCCAGGAAGCCGTGGACGCGGTGAAGAAGCAATACTACGATGTCATCCTGATGGATTGCCAGATGCCGGTGATGGATGGCTTCCAGGCCACCCAGGAGATCCGCCGCATGCAACGCGGGCAGCGCGCTTCCACCATCATCGCCATGACGGCCAACGCCACACGCGAGGACCGCCAGAAGTGCATCGACATTGGCATGGACGATTACATTGCCAAGCCGGTGAAAACTGAAACCCTCCAGCGTATCCTGAATAAGTACATGGCGCGCCGCTAGCGCCTATGGCTCAACAGCGCGCCGCTAGCGTCTATGGCTCAACAGCGCGCCGCTAGCGCCCGCGTCCCCAGGAAGGCTTACCATGAAACTGCTGCAATTCCTCGCCGCCGAGGGGTCTGCCCAGCCCGGCGTCCTCAGTAACGAACGAGTTCTTTCCCTTGTCTCCTTGGGCTACCCGGACCTGCGGGCCATCCTGGAGGCCGGTCCTGGCGCGTTTCAGCGCGTCCAGCAACTCGTCAGCTCTGCCCCCGAAGGCAGCGGCCTCGCCCTCGCTGATGTCCGTTTACTGGCCCCCCTGCCCAACGCGGGTAAGCTCATCTTCATCGGCCTGAACTATCGTGACCACGCCGCGGAGGCCCGCATGGAGATCCCCCCCAC
>JALOKO010000050.1 GCA_025456495.1 Bryobacterales bacterium
TCAAACGGAGTTCCATCGACGTTGCGCAGCTCCCCGGTGGGAATCAGTCCGCCATCCACCGGCGTAAAGCGGTCAGCATCAATCATCACCACGTGATCCAGAATGGAGCCCTTACCTGCCCCGGCCAGATTGAAGTAGGTGTGGTTGGTGAGATTCAGCACCGTGTCAGCATCGGTGGTCGCCGAATAGTCAATCTGGATTTCGTTGCTGGCGCGAATCGAGTAGGTCACGCTGGCGGTGAGCGTACCCGGGTAGCCCTCCTCGCCATCCGGGCTCACGTAGGTGAAGCGCACAGCGGGTCCTTCGGGGGTGGAGACCTCTTCAGCGTTCCAGAGCTTCTTGTCGAAGCCCTTCAGACCGCCGTGGAGCGCGTTCGGGCCGTTATTGGTGGCCAGGGTGTAGTCCTTGCCATTGAGGGTAAAGCGGCCCTTGGCGATGCGGTTGGCGTAGCGCCCCACGGTGGCGCCCATGTAGGGGTGCGCACCCAGATAGCCCTCCATCGAATCGAAGCCCAGCGCAACATCGGCCAGAGCGCCTTTGGCATCCGGGACCTTCACACGGGTGAGGTGCGCGCCGTAGTTGGTAACGGCAATCTCCATGCCATTGCGATTCCGCATCACGAACAGATGAGCGGGCTTGCCGTCCACCATTCCAAATTCCTGCTTTTCCATGGTCACGGCGACAGGGACCTCCTCTTTCTTCGCGGCGCAGCCCATCAACAGGGCGAAAGCTGCCAGGGCCGAAGCGAAACCCAAGGGAATTCTCATGGACATCATTCTCCCTCAAAACGGCAAAAGGCCGCGACGGAAGCTGGCGGGCAACCGCCATCGGAGGCATCGCGCGAAAGATGGCTGCTAATCCCAGGCGTCCAGCGATTGGACGAAGTTCGCCCCGCGTGGCGCGTTCGGGTTCTGTAACGGATGCAGGACCACCGTAATCGTCCCCCGTTGCACCTTCTGGCGGGTGCGGATGACCAGTTTGCGATAGCCTTCGTTGGCTTGCTCCGTCTTGCCCTCACCCCCGGCGAGCGTTTCCGGACGCGGCGCTTCCCGCACGAAATCCAGGGGCGCGCGGGATATGGCCCGCACCTCCACCATCTTGTCGCCCAGCACCAGCCGCGCGCGATCCACGGCCAGCACAATCTCAGCGCGGGTGTGGATCTGCCACTGGTAGACGGCGGGCTGCTTCAGCTCAAACTCGTCCTGCACCTGCAGCAGGCGCCGCTCATCCACCAGCCGCACGCCCCTACGGACGCGATGCGCGCAGGTTGCATACCCGGCGGTTAGATCGGCGATGGCGTGGGCGCTGCCGTTGCTGGCGCCGGACGAGGTCAGGATGCCTTTCGCCATCGTGGCTTGATTGGCGCCATCGAACAGCATCACGTTTTGGCCCTGGCTGTTCAGGCGGTAGTAGTTCCATCGTTGCGCGCCAAAGTAGCCGGGCAGGTCGTAGTCGTCCACACCCAGTTCCTCCACCCAACGCTCCCCCATCGCGTCGAAGACGAAGGTGCCCATCTCCAAATGGGAATGGGCAACGCCGTTGTGGCCGGCGTAGAAACCCACGTACGCGGCTTGGCGGCTCCAGTTCTGGCGCATGAGGGCGGTGTGGATTCCCAGAAACACACGGTCGCGAGGAGTTGTGGAATCCCGGGGCGGCAGCGGGCTGGGAACGTACCACAGCAGGCTCAGCGGGTGGTCGCCGGTGGCGCTCGCGTCGGCTGCCCAATGCCACAGGGGCTTCTGGAAACGGCGCGCCATCCAGTGCAGCCAGGGAAAGCCGCTGTCGGCCTGGCGGCCACCGTCAGAGAAGTTGAAGTAGAGCCCGGTGGGTCCTGTGGCATGCAGGTAGAAGTCCCCGGTTTCCCCGAAGCCCTTCGCCTGGTCGATGCCAAAGCGGCTGCCCAAAGCGGTCTCCAGGCCAGCCAGCAAAGGCACCGTATAGCGTAACGTGTACTTCCAATAGGACACGCCCTCAAACCATCCCCCGTCGGGAGCGAACTCACTCATCGCCAAGGGCAAGGAGCGCAGCGCGGCGGGTACGATTTTGCGTGCGAGGTCCGGTTGGTCCTCGGCGATGGCCAGCGCGCCCAACACCATTCCCGCATTGCAAACCTGATTCCAGTTGTTGGTGCGGGTGGCCCAGCCGCCGGGTCCGCCATCCTTGCCCGCCTCATAGCCGGTGGCAATCCCGGGAAGCAGGCCATGCCGGACGATAGCCTCACGCATCACGGCCCGGTCTTCGGCGGTCCACGCCTCGTAGAGCCAGTCGTAAGCGATAGCGAAGGCGTGGGTCATCTCCGCAACATCCAGGAAGTGCGAGGGGTTCCAGTTCGGGAAGTTGGCGGCCGCACGAATGTTCTGCCGGACGCCATGCAACCAGCGCGCCTCTGGCTGCAGCAGATACAGGGTGGAGAAGACATACACGCGCTCCACGCAGTCGCGGCTTTGCCGCAACAGGCGGGGGCCAATCAGTTGGTAGCGCACGGGCGGCTCGCGCAGCAGTGCTTCGCCGTGGTTCAGCAGCCGTTGCCGCAATTCCTGCGCGCGGAGGTCGTCTTGCAACACGGCGCGGGTACGCTGCAAATCCTGGGAAGTTAACAGCAACCGGGGATGCCGCGGCTGAAGGGTATCCAGCAGGTTTTCCTGCTGCGCCAGCGCGGGAAGCGCCGCGCATACACCCATCGCCCACTGTGCAAATCGTCGCCGTTGCATGATGGTTCGAGCATACCCCAGGCAGGAAGTGGGAATCGGGCAGTCATTCAGGATTTACACCTGTGACGCGCATTCCTGGCGCCCTGCGCAACTCTCCTACGTCCCGACGTGTTACTTGTTAGGAAGGTCCCATGCCCATCCTTGAAAATCTCGTCAGATTTGCCGTGGCCGCAGTGTTGGCTGTGTGCGTGGGCGTGCCTGGCCTTGCGCAATCGGCGGCGCCTTTCCCTGAATCGGCCGTCGTGCGGAATGCCCAGGGTACAGCCGTCATTGCCGGTACGGTGCGGGATGCCGCTACCGGGGAAGCACTGGCGAAGGTTGAGGTGCGGCTCTCCGGTGGTCCGCCCGGCGGATCGCAACCCGGGTCCCCCGCCGCCGGGGCAATGACTGCCCGTACCGGTCCCGACGGTGTTTTCCGTTTGGAGAACGTCGCTGCCGGGGACTATGCCCTGGTGGTGAGCCGCCGCGCTTACTCAGTGTGCGGCGCCCAGGTGCAAGGGCTTCCCGGACGCAGCCAAGCCTGCGCCATCCGGTTTTCACTGCGCGCAGGCCAGAAGCTGGAGACCGTCGACATCCGCATGCTGCGCGCCGCCGTCGTCACCGGGCAGGTCGTCGATGAGGATGGCGAGCCCATGGCCGGCGTTGTCGTGGAAGCAGAGCAGTACCGCTACCTGCGGGGCAACCGGCTACTGACTGCCTCCAGCCGCGCGACCACCGACGATCGCGGCCAGTATCGTATCTTCAACCTATCGCCGGGCCGCTATTTCCTCAAGGCCCAGGGCCGTGGTCTCATCGCGCGGCTGGCCGGAGCAGTGATGAACGGCGGACCTGGAAGGATGGGCGCCATGCAGGGCCAGGGAGGCCAGGGTCCTGGGGCGCTGGGCCGCGGAGGCTTCGCCGCTCTGGAGGATGCCATCACCTACCCGGCGACCTACTACCCGGCCGGGGAATTCCCTGAGGAAGCCATCCCCCTGCAATTGGCTCCCGGGGCAGAGATGGGAGGCATCGATTTTCGCCTCAGCCCCAGCGCCACCTTTTTCGTCCACGGAACCGTCACCGGCGCCACGGGCGAACCCATGACCGGGATCGTGGTCACGGCCCGGCGCGTGGGTTCCGTAGCCTCGCTTGTGGGCGCCACCTCCTTCGCGTCGGTGGATAGCCGTACCGGCGCCTTCACATTGCGGGGAGTTACCCCCGGCCGCTACGAGCTGGTTGCCCGCTCGCGCGGAATGCGCCGCGAGAATGCCACCACGCCTTCGGCTTCCGGGTCAGTGATTGTGGATGTCGCCAGCCTTCACGTGGAGGGTGTGGTGATCCCGCTGCGGCCCGACACGGCGCTCCGCGGAGAGGTGCGCCTGCCCAAAGATTCCCCGGAAACGCCCCTGGAACGGATGCGCATTCAACTCGATAGCGGCCTTCCCGGCCCGCGGCGCCTCGCTCGTGTGGAAGCCACCGGTCAGTTTTCGTTAACCGTGGCGGCGGCAGACGCGCTTCTCTTCAGCCTGGAAGGTCTGCCGGAGGGCTTCTACGTCCAGGCCATGCGTCTGGGTGGGGTTGATCTAATGGCCCCCGGCGCGATTCCCCCATCCGAAATCGCCGGCGACTTCATCATCCAACTGGCCTCCAACGGGGGTAGTGTCTCCGGGATGGCTCGCCTCGCTGACGGCAAGGTGGCAAGCGGCGCCCGCGTCGTGCTGCTGCCGGAAACCACGGGACAGGCGCTGGCCCTCTGGCGCCAGACCACCCTTACTGGAGATGACGGGGCCTTCCAGTTCTCCGCCGTCGCCCCGGGACGGTACCGCGTCTTTTTGTTCGAAGACCTGGAACCGGGTCCCGCGCAGGATCCGGACTTCCTGGCCCAGTTCGGTCCCCGTTGGAAGGCCGTGGAGATAAAGCCATCGAGCTCCGCGCAGGTGGAACCGGTGCTGATTCCAGCCAGCGACAGCGCCTTGCTACTCGGAGAGATCGCCCAGTAGTGGGCGAAGCTGTCCACAGACGCCACGTTCGTCTAACTGCCTCACTGGTTTCTGGCGCACTGGTTTCTTCCGCAATGGCCCAATCTCTCAGGTGGACCAGGACAATCCACGGAAGGTCTGGCCCAAGGTGTGCAGATAGCGCCACCGCGCCTCTCCCTCCGTGCGGGTGGCTCCAATTGCGCCCCTCCAATCGCGTTCGTTAGCATAGTGCCCAACATGCCAGAGCTTCCCAACATGCCAGAGCTTCCCAACATTCCGGCGTCGCCCAAGACGCCAGAACCCTGGTTGCGCGGTCCGCTTTTGGATGTTGATCCCATGGTGGGGCCGTTATTGATGAGTTTCCAGATGGCGAGAGAGGATCTTGCCCGATATACCGAAGGGTTAAGCGTTTCCCAACTTTGGATGGACTGGCCAGGAATCGCCTCAGTGGGCTTCCATTTGCGCCATATCCAAGGCTCAGTGGAACGGCTGAGCGTCTATCTGGAGGGCCGCCAACTCAGTGATGGGCATCTGGTGGCGCTGGCGCGGGAGGCTGACCCGGGACCCACCCGCCAGCAAATGCTGGCCGGCATCGACGAAAGCTTTGCGCACTGCGAGCGGATTGCCCGGACCCTTGGCCCAGGCGAACTGCAGGAACCACGCTTTGTCGGCCGCAAGAAGCTGCCCACCACCGTAATGGGACTGGTATTGCACATCGCTGAGCACACCCAACGCCACGTGGGACAGGTGATCACGACCGCGAAGTTCGCCAGGGCGCACGCAGGCGCGGGAACCTCCTGAGCCGGCCGCCTCGAAGGAGCACGAGTCGGCATCCCGGACGCGCGCTTCCGCCGGACTTTGCAACGGACCGCAAGGCTGCCGAATCTGATGGAAGACACGGGCCGGAGTTTCGCTGGCCACCCGACGTTCGCCATACTCAGTTGATTGTCTTTATGAACCGGTTCAACCTCCCTGGGTCCTGTTTGCGCCGCCGTCCACCATCCATTCTGCTGCCCGCGTTGCTAGCGCTGGCGTGGATATTGCCCTCCCTTGCCTTGGCGCAGGGGGCCGCCCTTCGGCAACACCGGGAGTGGCCCGCCTATGGGGGAGGACCGGAAGGGCAACGCTACTCCTCGTTAGGGCAAATCACGCCCGCCAACGTGAATCGGTTGCAGGTGGCCTGGACCTATGACAGCGCCGACGCCCGCCAGGGATCGCAGATTCAGGCCAACCCGCTGGTAGTGGGGGAAACCATCTACACCACCACGCCCTCGTTGCTGGTCGTGGCCATTCACGCCGTGACCGGTAAGGAAATCTGGCGGCATGACCCGCTGCAGGGAAAGCGTGCCGGACATCCCAACCGCGGCGTGAGCTACTGGACGGATGGTCGCGTGGCGCGCGTGCTGGTGACGGTGGGAACCGATCTGCTCTCGCTGGATGCGGCCACCGGGGTGCCGGATGCTGCCTTTGGTTCGGGCGGGAGGGTGGAATTGCGTGACGCCTTTGATCGCCCTCGCCAGGAAGTGCAGCTCAGCGTGACAACCCCCGGCGTGATCTACCGCGATCTCATCATCCTGGGAAGCTCCGTGCCCGAGGCCCTGCCCTCAACGCCAGGCGACATTCGCGCTTACCACGTGCGGACGGGCAAGCTGGCCTGGATCTTCCACACCATTCCGCGCCCCGGCGAGTTCGGTCATGAAACCTGGCCAAAGGACGCGTGGAAGCACACCGGCGGCGCAAACAACTGGGCGGGCATGGCGGTGGATGACGCCCGCGGCCTTGTGTTTGTCCCCACCGGCTCAGCGGCTTTTGACTTCTATGGGCCTGACCGTCATGGGGACAACCTCTTCGCCAATACGCTGCTCTGCCTGGACGCCGCAACCGGGAAGCGGAAATGGCACTTCCAGGCCATTCGCCATGACCTGTGGGATTTGGACTTCCCCCAACCCCCCGTTCTGGGCACGGTCACCCGCGATGGAAAGCGCATCGATGTGGTGATGCAGGCAGGCAAGGACGGCCTCCTGTTCGTCTTTGATCGTGAAACCGGCGAAAGCCTCTTCCCGTTGGAAGAGCGCCGTGTCCCGGCGTCGACGGTGGACGGCGAACTGGCGGCGACGCACCAAAAATTTCCAGGTAAGCCCGCGCCGTTCACGCGACAGCGCTTCGGGGAGGATACCGTCACCCGGCGCACCGAAGCGGCCCGCCAGGCCGTGCTGAACCAGTTGAAATCCCTGGATTACGGAGATCGCTTCACCCCTCCCAGCCTGCGCGGAACGGTGATGTATCCAGGCTTTTCCGGGGGCGCTGAGTGGGGCGGCTCCGCATTCGATCCCGAAACGGGCATCTTCTACGTGAACGCCAACGAGATCCCCTGGATTGCGCGGCTTACGCCCGCACCGCAAAAGACACAGCGCGTCAGCAAAGCCAGTGCTCTGTACCGCACGCAGTGCGCCGCTTGTCACCGGGCTGACCAAAAGGGCGCTCCTCCGGAGTATCCCGCCGTCAACAATCTGAAGGGGCGATTGACCGCTGAACAGTTGGACCGGCTCATTCGCGAGGGTGCAGGCCGCATGCCCGGTTTCGCCCGGCTGGGGGAACCAGCCATCCAGGCCATCACGCGTTTCCTGCTGGAGGGCGAAGATACCGAGGCGCCGGTCGGGCAGCCCGCGCGGTCAGCAGTGCCGGAACTGAAGTATCGCTTTGCCGGCTATCAGAAGTTCGAGGATCCCGACGGCTACCCGGCAAGCCTTCCTCCATGGGGAACGCTCACCGCCATCGACATCGCATCCGGCAACCACCTCTGGCAGGTCCCGCTGGGCGAATACCCGGAATTGGTCGCGCAGGGCCACGGCGCCACTGGAAGCGAGAACCACGGTGGCGGCGTGGTGACCGCCGGGGGATTGTTTTTCATCGGCGCCACGCCTTTTGACAAGAAGCTGCGCGCCTTCGACAAGAAAACGGGCAAGCTGCTGTGGGAAACCGTACTGCCCTTTGCCGCCAACGCCTCCTTGTCGATGTACGAAGCTCGCGGCAAGCAGTATCTGCTGGTGCCCGCTGGCGGCGGTCGCGGACGGGAATCGGGCAGCCTCTATATCGCCTTCACCTTGCCCTAGCCCCGCCCGGAGAAGAGTTTCGTCCTGGCGGGGATGGCATCCATGCGTTTCGCCAGCAGCCCCTTGCGCAACGCGCCGGGACAAACGTTGGCCGTGGATCGCAAGGCGCCCGTCAGATGGTTTGCTGACCGGAATCCAAGCCGCGCCGCCACGTTCGCTACGGAGGCGTCCCCGTGCAGCAGTTCCTGCTGCGCACGGTGCAGCAGAATAGAAAGGTTGCAGTCGTCCAGTGTGAGCGCGGTGGAGGCCTGAAATCTCGCCTGAAAGTCCGCTGTCGAGCACCCCAGCCTCTCAGCGATTGCGGCCAGAGAACGCTCCCAGTCCGGATCCAGCCCCAGGTGCTCCACAGCAACCACAAACTGCCACCTCTCCAGCGGCTGCACCTCCCTTGGATCCTGCTGCGAAACCAATTCGGGCGGCCAGCGGCGCAGTACATCCGCCAGAAGGCGTTGCGCGAGTCCTTCGGCCACGAAGCGATAGCCGGGCTCCTGCATCTCAATTTCTTTCGCAATGGCCTCGGCCCGCACGCGCAGATCCTCGCTGGTTTGCTTGCCCAAAAACACGGGGATCCGGGTCGCATGCACCAGGGGCAACCTCAACTGCTGGGCGAATTGCACCAGCGCGCGCCAGCTCAAGGTAATGGAAAGCCCGTCGCTGGGGACGCCGTCCTGGGCGTAGTTGCTGGCGTGAAACACCCCGGGGCTGGTGATCACCACCTCGCCAGGATGCAAGGTCTCTTGAAAGCCCCGTTGCCGGGCGATGATGGAGCCCCGCAGGCAAACCACCAGCGAGTATTCGTTATGGACGTGATCCGGGAACAGCATCGGGCGCCGATACTGAAAGCGCTGCAGCAACAGGGATTCGTCAGGCAACTGAATGAACTGGTTCGATGCCGTGGAAAGGGAAGCGTTCTCTTGCACCCATACACCCCCAGTGCGGGAATCTACTCCCAAGTCTTCCAAAAGTGTAGTCCCAATCGCAGACTGGCATCCGCTTCTGTGACAGGGCGCTCACAATCCAGCGGGTTTCGTTGTAAATTCTCCCCGGTTGCTAAGTGATAGACCCCGCGCGCGTTCGATCCCGATTGTAGTGGATCCGTCACCTTCTAACTGGAATTGGTTCCCACAAGCGGTACTTTCCGTCATCGCCCATTGATGTGGACTGCGTACTCTCGGTGTGTTGCGTTCCGCCTGGAATGGCGGCGCGGCAAGAAAAGGGAGTAAGTCATGCGATTACATGTTTACCAGCTGTCCGTTCTACTGTTGCTGGTGCTGTGCGCTGCCAGTGGCGCTCTTGGCCAGGGGCGGATTGGACAGATTGAGGGGATCGTAACCGATTCCAGCGGCGCGCGGATTCCGAATGCCATCATCCAGGCGAAGATTGGCACTCGCAACGTCGCCGTCAGCGCCGTCAGTAACGCGGAGGGCGAATACCGGCTGGTCGCCCTGGAGGCGGGAACCTACACCGTTCAGTTTGAGGCTGCAGGTTTCACCAGAACAGTAGTGGCAGACACCGTGGTCCAGGCAGGCGCCACCCTGAAGCTGGATGCCGCACTGCAACTGAGCCAGATGGCGGAGCAGGTGCTTGTGTCGGCACAGGCGCAATTGCTGCAACCCAGCAACGCCACGCAGTCAATCTCTTTGGGAACCACGGAAATCCTCAGCATGCCGACGTCTTCGCGCAACATGACCCACCTCATCGTTGCCGAGGCTGGCGTCAGCGCTCCGCTGCCTGACCGCACGGGCCGTGGCATGGAGATCTCCACCACCCCCGGGGGCCAGTCCGATGACGGAGCACAATCGCTGAACCCCAGCGTGAACGGGGCTCGCCCGTCAAACAACGCGCTGAACATCAATGGCGTGGACGCAACGAATATGCTGAATCGCAATGGTGGCCTGGGCAGCGGCATCCAGGTTCCGCTGGATGCACTGGAAACCGTGGAGTTGCAGACGGCGCTGTATTCGGCCAGCACGGGCCGCAACGGCGGAGGCAATGTGCAATTGATCACCCGCAGCGGCACCAACGAATTCCATGGCTCCCTCTACCACTTCCTGCAGAACGAACGGCTGAACGCCAACGAGTTCTTTCTGAATCGTGGCGGAACCCCACGCCCCCAACTCCGACGCAACGAAACCGGCGCCACCTTTGGCGGACCTGTTTGGCGGAACCGCACTTTCTTTTTCGCATCTCTGCAGCGCACGGATTTCCGGAGCGGCTACACCGCAAACGCCCAGGGCGCCGTTGGCTTACCCACCGGCCTGACAGACACGCGGACCCGCGAGAGCGTCGCCGCCGTCGCCAATGAATGGCTTCGAACCGGCGCGCAGGATAACCCCAACTTCCTTCGGAATTTCTCTAATGCCATCCGCGCCTTCCCCGCTGAGCAAGTGCCGGGGATGCTGGCCCGCTTCTTTTCCAATTCCGATCCGCAGAACCTGGTCTTGCGGCAGTTGACTCCGCAGGACATTCATCCGGTGGCCGTCAACATCCTGAACGCGCAGCGGGAGGGCCGTTTCCTCATCCCCAGCCCGCAATCGGGACTGCCGGTCCTGCCGGGCAACGGCACCTTCGGGCGGGAAATTCTGCTGCAGCAAGTGTTTCCGACGGAGTTCAATGCCTGGAACGGGTCCGCCACCATTGACCACGCCTTCAGCGACAAAAACCGGGGGCGCATCAACTACATCAAGGCCAACCAACTCATCGAAGAGGCATTTGGCTGGGCGCGGTCTTCGCCGTCGCCAACCCTGGGCGATAACAGCTCCTATTTGCTGTCCATCTCTGATGTCCATACGCTTAGCCCGCGTTGGGTGAACGATTTCCGCGCTGGCCAGACAGAGATCTACAACACGCGTATTTCGAAGTTCCGCGATATCAAGAATTCCGATCTTGGAATCTTCAACCCCCTGGAAAAGGAAATCGGCGGTCTGGCCTCGCTGATGCCCACCATCGACATCAATACCCAGCGGCAGAGCGGCGGCATCGGTAACGCCTGGGATTTCTTTGACCGCCAGCGAACCCTGAACGCCTCCAACACGATGTCGTATAACGGCTCCTCGCATACCGTGCAGTTTGGCGCCGAATGGCGGCGCACCAACATCAAGGGTGAGTTCATGTCCAGAACCAACGGCGACCTGGACTACAACAACTGGGCATTGTTCATGACCGGTCACGGCGCGGCAAGCGGCAGCTCTGACCTGGATATGGGCGACACCCGCCGCGACTTCCTCGCCAACGACATCAGCCTCTTCGTGCAGGACGACTGGAAAGCAACACGCAATCTCACCTTCAACATTGGCCTGCGCTACGACTTTTTCGGAAACCTCATCGAAAAGGAGGGGCGCATCGGCACCTACTATACTGAGTCCGCGGCAGCTCGGGCTGGCGTTCCCGTGGGCTTCCAGGTGCCTTCCAACAGTGTCATGTTCAACTCCGATTTCGATCCCCGCCAGATTGGCCTGGTGATTGAGCCCGGCACCAACTGGAAGTTGGATTCCATCCATCGCGCCAAGCACCGCTCCACGATGGTTAGCGACTTCAACAATCTGGCGCCGCGCATCGGCTTCGCCTGGAACCCGCAGCGGATGAAGAACCTGGTGATCCGCGGAGGCTACGGCATCTACTATGAGCGCACTTCCGCCTCGTTCAAGTACCTGTTACAGCGGGCCGCGCCTTTCTTCATCTATCAGAACGTGATCAGTCCGCCGGACATGGCGGACCCCTATCCGCGGCTGAACGTCAACCCCTTCCAGATCCCCATCAACGTCAGCATTGGACGGGCCGCCAACGGCACCCCATCGTGGCGTCGGGAAGACGGAACTCCGTTTCCCGCGAACGGACCCTTCAACGCGAAGAACAACGCCTTCATTGACCCGTTCATCCAAACCCCTTACGTGCAGCAGTGGACCATCAACCTGCAGTGGGAGCCAGTGCGCAACAGCGTGCTGGACTTGCGCTATGTCGGCTCGCGGGGCGTCGGCTTGCTGGGCAGTGTGAATCTGGCGCAGCCCCGCGACCCCAGAGAATTCCCCGTGAACGGCTTCACCAGTAACGTGACCGCCTCGGGCGCCTTAATCAATCCCGACTTTTTCGTGGAGCCGCAGTTCCTTGGCCTGAACCGCAATGCCGGATTCCAGCAACTGGGCAACTGGGGACAGTCTGTCTATCACGCGGCACAGGCGAGCTGGCGCGGTCGTTTCGGACGTCGCGCGAACTTCAACCTCGCCTACACCTTCTCCAAGTCCATCGACAATCTCTCCGGGGATATCGAATTGGCTGAGCACAATGCGCGCGATCTGGCCAACAACCGCGGCCTGTCGGATTTTGACCGGACCCACCGGCTCACCGCCGCCTATCTGTTCGCGCTTCCCAACGCCTTCCAGAACCGAGGGGCCTTGGGCTGGCTGGCGAACGACTGGACCATCGGCGGACTAGTGACCGCTCAATCCGGATCCCCGTTCAGCGCCCTGGGCAACGCCACCCGCAATGCCAACTTCGCGCAGCCGTCCCGCGTGCGCTTGAATTGGGCGCCCGATGCGACGCTCGACACGGCGCGCGGCACGGGCAGGATCCAGGATCGCCTGGATACCTTCTACAATGTAGCCGCCTTCCAGGATTCGCTGGATTCCTGGGGCAACACAGGCCGCAACATTCTCCGAGGACCCCAACAGGTACAACTGGACATCAACGTCAGCAAGGCCCTCTCCTTTACTGAGCGGCTGCGAGGGGAATTCCGCTGGGAACTCTACAACGCCTTCAACAGCCCGTTGTTTGCCAATCCCACCAGTGTCTTCGCG
>JALOKO010000051.1 GCA_025456495.1 Bryobacterales bacterium
CACTCACGTCAAGCCAGCCACACTCACGTCAAGCCAGTCGCAAGGGCACGCTGCCTTCCCGGCCGTCCCTTGCAGCGAATCCGGGTCTTTCTGGCAGCGGAAGCCAATGGCCAGGTCAGCCCACCGCGCGGGGATGGAGGCGAATTCCACGTTCACCTCCTGCGGTAGCGGCGTATGATACGCTGCGCCGCGGATGGCATAGCCTCATCAAAGAGAAACTCGATGTCCGGCATCCGATTCATGGGCCCGTTGCACCATAATCACAGCGATGTCGATCTAGATTCGTTTCCTGAAGGATAGGCTTTCACAGCTCCCAGATGGTAAACTTCGTATGGTCTATGGATAACGAGAACCATGGAACGGTCATTCGTTCTACCGCCCCCATTCCCCGGAAATCACCAACCGCAATTCGTGCAGTAAGTATACTCGATTCGAAAATCCCCTATCTGGTTCCCACTTTCGTCTACATATCCAGAGCATGTCTCTCCTATCAACAAATTTACTAGGGTACACATATGCTAGAGCCAGCAGCAAAGTGTCCAGAAGTACATACACGTCAGAATAGTTGGCTCCGGCGCAAGTATAACTTCAAACCCACGGTACCAGATGGTTTGCTGCGGGCACGACCAGCTTTCTGAATAAGGGATATTCTAACAGGAAAGATACGAATCTTGAGGGCAAGGGGGTACAGCAGGACAAAACGCGACCGCAAGGAGTGTGAGGGACAGTAAGACGGCGACATTCCTCATTTCTATCTCCTCTTAAAAATCCCCAAAAAATCTCTAAAGCCACCTACCTGGAAGTGACCATGTATCCGAATGTTCTCCTACGCGTAACACACGAAGACAATCTGATCATTCACCTAACCGTCCTAAAACCACGACTCCTTCTTGGTAGCCTAGCGCAACTCTCCTTCCGTTGGTGGACATCATAATCGGCGGCCTCCTTCCCACCACGGGACTACGACCGGATAGCAGGATAATAGAATTTTCAGTCACCACAAACTGATCTAGGTCCAGGCGAAAAACATTCACCCTACCCGCATTCACCGGAGACGGCAGCACCCAAAGCCCGCCAGCCCGATCCACCGAGGCCGCAACCACGGTTATGGGAAACGACATCTTCGCATTTTGTCCCGTTTTCGCCAACGCATCCAGGCCCGCCTTCATCTCTGGCTCGTGCTTACGCAACTCAGCCTCAATAAGCGGATGATCCAACGCGCCCACCCTCACCGTGCTCTTCGTTGACGATGTGATAGCATACCGTGCGCGGACGCGGTCAAGAAGCGCCCAACGATCTCCATGCGGAAAGCACATGATGCTCGCGCGAGTTAGGGTAGCCCCAGCCAGGACCGGCGCATCCAGTGGACCTTGGATAGGAGTCTTTACGGCTTTTGGGCTAGACCACCCCTGCTGAGTTAGTATAAAACGATCACTGATTACGGCTACTTCCTCGGCACTGGCAGAAAAGCTCAACGCGTCGCCGTCCACCGGAACTTCGACAGTAGCCTCGGTCGTGCTACCCGCCCGAATCCTCTGAAAGCGAATCACGCCTCTCTGGTTGAAACTCGCTCCATGAGAAATCACGCAGTATGTATCTCTTCCTACTGGGAGCAGGTCAAGAGCGGTCCCAGCCACGTCAACAGTCCGCAAAAGCTTGCCTTGGCTAGCATGTTCTGTGATCGTGAATGGTTGCTGCGATTGTGGGGCTCGCCACAGCGCTGCAATGAACTCCTCCCCGAGATGAATACGCTGCAGTACACAATTCGCATTTGGACGTTGCAACTCGAACACAGAGTCTACTTCTGAGGCAGCCAAAGACATCTGGGGAAGCGCCACACCCATCCAAAGAAATGTGCGGCGCGGAAGAAGATAAGCTAACCGATTCAACTGTTTAGGCAGCATGCAACATCCTTTCTACTTACGATGGTTTTTGATCGGCCCCAATGCGACTTATGCGCTGCCTGAAGCTAGTATGGAACTAGCAAGACGTCAAGGGATCTGGAAAAAGAAAGCCTGGAACTTGGAATTTCGCCATCAGGCAGCGAGCCTGTTGGAATGAACGTAAGTATTGAATAATGAATAGCTTATAGACGAATCCACGCCTTCAATTTGCCGATTCCATGTTTGGGACATGTTCATCGCGACAGGCTGGTCCCCAAACACCCTCCTCTGAAAAGTCCTCACCCTGAACCTTTCGCGGTGGGACAGGTTGCAGTTAATCCGGGTCCTTCACACAGCGGAAGCCAATGGCCGGGTCAGCCACCCGCGCCGGGATGGACGCGAACTCCACATTCACATCCTTCGGCAACGGAGCGTTGTAGGCCCCTCCACGGATCGTGTACCAGGGTTCCCGGATCGTGGGTGGCGGGTCCAGCACCGTAGTGTAATGCGCCATCGCTGCCTCGCCTGGTGTCCGCGGTTCCTTGATGAACTCCCACACATTGCCCGCCAGGTGCAGCACGCCATTCGGGCCTGCGCTCTCCGGTCGCGTCCCCACTTCCACCGGACCAGTAGGCTTCAGTTCCGTGTTGTCGCTCACTACCGCCCGCGTCGCGTCGTGCTGGTTCCCCCACGGGTAGCTGCGCCCATCGGCGCCGCGAGCCGCCTTCTCCCATTCCTCGGGCGTGGGCAAGCGCTTCCCCGCCCATTCAGCAAATTCCTGCGCGTCCAGGTACGTGATGTTGGTTACCGGCAGGTCCGGCCGGTCAGACCGGAAACCCTCCGGCAACGGCTTGCTACGGGCCGCGCAGAAAGCCATGTAGGCACGGTTGGAAACCTCGGTCTCGTCAATGTAGTACGCCGGTAAGTTGGCCTCAGTATCCTGCGGGCCAAACCGGAAGGCCCCTGCGGGCACCAGAATCATGCGCCCGGTGCTGGTGCTGATCAGCCCCGGTAGCTCCTTGGCCGGCGCTTCGGGTGGCCTTACCGGCCCGGCTTCCGGCATCAGCCGCCACAGCGACACGCCCAGAATCACCAACGCCAGCAATCCGGCCAGCGCATAGATCCATGTCCGGCTGGGCGCCACCGGCGCAGCACTGGGCAGCGGCAGCGGCGCCGTTCCCGGAACCGGCGTCCCCACCGCGCCCCCCATCCCCGGCATGGCCGCCACGGTGGGCGCGGGACTCGACACCGTCGCCGCCGGGCTGGCCTGGGTCGCCGCCGCCCCGGGCTGTGCCGACGCTACCGTCACCGGCGCCGATGTCCCCGCCGGAGACATGGCCGTTGCGTTGTCGGTAGCCTGCACCCGGCCCTGCGTCGCCAGCCGCGTCTCCAACTCACTCGGGCTCAGCAGCATCCGCGTTGCGTTCAACCCCGATGCTTCCATCTCGCCCGTCGCCACCTGCTGGATCCGCCGCAGGTGCTCAATCACTTCCGCAAAGCTCTTCGGACGCTGCTCCTTTTCCTTCTGCGTGCAGGCCGCCACCAGTTCCATCAGGCCGTCCGGCGGATTCACTTCCAGCAGCGGCGTCAGGTTCACCGGCTCTTTCAGAATCTTGTAGAAAATCTGCTGCGGACCATCCCCATCAATCGGCCGCTTCCCCGTGAACAACTCAAACAGCAGAATGCCAAAGGCGTAGATGTCCACCAGGTGCGTCACGCCCTGCCCAGTCACCTGCTCCGGCGGCATGTAGTACACCGTGCCCACCGTATAGCCCACCTTGGTGATTCCCAGGTCGTCGCTCTTGGCAATCCCAAAGTCAATCAGCTTCACCACGCCCGAATGACTGACGTGGATGTTGTCCGGCTTGATGTCGCGGTGGATGATGCCCTGGCTGTGAACGAATTCCAGCGCCTTGGCGGCCTCCACGCTAATCTCCAGCCGCCGCGTGTCGTTGGGAATCTCCTTGCGATAGATCAGATGGCGCAGGTCGTTGCCTTTCAGGAACTCCATCACCATGAAGGGACGGCCCTGCTCCTGGCCATAGTCATACACTGAGATGACGTTGGGATGGGTGCTGATCTGGCCCGCCGTCTGCGCCTCCCGCAGGAAACGCTGGCGCACATCCTCGTTGCTGGCGCCGTCCGGCGTCAGCACCTTCACCGCCACAATCCGCCCAATGACGGTATCGCGGGCGCGATAGACGTGCGACATGCCTCCGCCAAGGAACTCAACGAGTTCGTAGCGTCCGAACTGATGGGGCAAGGGCCAGGTGCTCATCGTGATTTACTGGGTCATCCTTTCGGCGGCGTCTGTCACACCCTTATCGGCGGATCTCCCTAGTTTGCCAAACCTTTGCCCGTCAGCAGAGGCAACACGCACAAATCGACGTTTTCATTGGGCCACCCGGGGTACGCAGCGCAGGCTGCTCAGATAGCCCTTGCGGAAGACCGGCGGCGCCCCCTTCATGTCCAGTTGATACCGCACCGTCAACGGCTTGCCCTGCACCGTCACCACGCCAGTTCCCGTGCGGAAGGTGGTGGAGAGGTTGTTGTTGGCGTCCCAGGTATCAAAATTCCCTAGGAAGTCAAAGATGCTCCATAGCCCATCCTTACCGTACAGCCCCAGCGGCGAGCCGCCCAGATCCCCCTCCAGCTTCACCCCATACGGCGTGCGTCCGGGCCACATGAAGTCACGGCTCTGCCCGCCACGCTCACTGGCCTGCAGCGTGGTGCCGCTCACCGTCAGGTCCATCGCCCGCACCCCTTCCATCGGCTGCGCGGTCAACTTGTAGTTCAATGCCGGGGTCATGGATCCCCCCGGATACAGCGCGTTGCTCAACTGCGCCGCATTGTTGAAGAAGCCCAAAAACTGAGGGTTCACGCGAATCTCGGAATCCGGCTTCGGCACATAGCGTCCGCCCTGGTTCACCAGCACCGCCGCCAGCGTGTCCTGGTAGAAGGTCCACAGCGCGCCCTGGCCCGGCTGGAACACCGCGTTCACATCCTCGATGGTCGCCGGCGGATTGGCAGGGTTCCCGCTGAAGGGATACTTCTGCCACAAAGCCCCATACACCTGGCAGAAGCCCGCCCCCTTGCCGTTCATCTGCGCCGGCCCAATGCCGCGAATCAGTGCCTCGGCATTCAGGATGGGCTCTTCCAGCAAGCGCTGCGAATTGGCGTCCGATTTTCCCTCCGCATCCACCGCGAAGTTCTGCGCAATCTGCCGCGCAGCCACCTTGGCCTGCGTCGCCTGCCCCATCGTCCCGGATTGCGCCTGCACATCCGTGGGCGCGTTGGCCAGCGTTTCCACCGATGTTTGCAGCCCGGTCAGCGCGCTCATGTATGGCTGGTTCGATGGGCCCACATAGCGATCCACCGCATCCGGCGCCACCACAAACTGCGGCGGTTGGAAGGCATCGGCAATCGTCTTGTCCTCCACCGCCGTGTTCCGCGATACCACGCTGAACAGCGCCAGCAGGGGCGAGGAGTTGCTCGCCAGAATCGACAGCTTCTTCGCAGCGTCCGGCAAGCCCGCATAGCGCGCCACGCTGGCCGTCCGCACGAACTCGCGCCATTCCTTCAGGAAATCGTTGGAATAGCGCGCCCGCAGTTGCGCTTCCAGTTCCTTGGGATCCGGCTGCACGCCGCCCTGGTCACCCAGCACCCACGTCTCCCCGCTCAGGTATTGCTGCACATTGGCCAGCGCCTGCTGCATGAACTCATAGCCCGGCTTGGTAAATGCCCCCGACACCACCTTGGGCACAACCAGCACTTTGGCCGCGTCCGGATAGAGCTTGGGGAAGTTCACATCGGAGCTTTTCTTTGCTGCCTCGGCCAGCATGAACTGGTAAATCCGCTCCAGCGGTTGCGAGTTCAACAGGTAGGTGCGTGCGCGGTCAATCGCGTTCTCGTCGTTGGTGGTGGGGTAAGGACTGCCGAACTGCAACTCCCGCGTATAGAACTCAAACTGCCGCCGCGCCAGGTCCGTGCGGTCCGCGTCCAGTTGCTGGTTGCCCTGCCAGCGGTCCATCAGCACAGGCGGCAGAAAGCTCTGGTTCTCTTTGCTCTTGTCCGCATGTGAGGTGGTGATGAGGTAGCTCTTCAGTGAGTCGTAGGTGTAGCGGAAGCCTTCGGCATCCGGCTCGCCCATGCGCGAACTCAGGTGCTGCACCATGTTCTGCTTGGTGCCGCCCAGCAGCAGTTGGTCAAACTTCTGGAAGTAGGCGGTACGCGCCAACGGGTACAGCTTGTCGCCGGCATAGATGCCCCAGCGCATCAGCAGCGGCTTGCCTTCGCGTTGGTGTCGCGTCAGCTCGTCCAGCGCCGCGCGCACTTGCTCCAGGCGCTGCAGTTGGTCCAGCGTCGCCAGTTGCCCGCCCAGCGTGGGCGTGGCCGGCAGTTGACGCACCGCCATCACTACTTCGTTTTCCAGCGCCCGGTTCTTGAAGAACGAAATCGTCAGGAAGGTCCCGTACAGCAGCAGCACCGCCGCCAGTGACGCATACACCACCCGCAGCCCCACATTGTTGCCCGTGCTGGTGGAAGACGCCCGCAACGCGTTCTGGTCACCCAGCAGAATCCGGTTGAAGAACTGCGTCACGAACACCCACTGCGGCACCCGGCGCGGTCCCGTCGCCTTCGGCGCCTGCATCTGCTGCATGGCCTGCTGCATCTGCGCGGCGTTGAACATGCTGGTGGCTTCGCTGAAATCCATCTGCTGTTGCGCCTGCTTCGGCTGCGACACCACATCCGTGATAAACACCGGCCGCACGCCGCAGAAATAGTAGCCCCGCAGGAAGGGTCCCACGCTCAACTGGCTGGGCCGGCAGAGGTCCACCAGAAAACTCACCAGCGCGTTCTGTACCTTGCGGAACTCACGCGGAAACTCATAGACGTTGGCCTGCAGGGGGCTTTGCGGTTCGCGCCGGATCAGCATCGGCCGCTTGTCGGCCACGCTCCGGAACAGCCGGTTGAACGAATCCGACACCCGGCGCGTCTGCTCCTCGGCGTACACGCCCATGTTGGACGTATCCACGTAGGGCAGCGTCGCCCCCACCACCTGGCCGGCTTCCTCGTTGCTCAGGTGCCCCACATACTCCGCGAAATAGGCCACCCGGTCCACCTTTGTGAACAGCACATACACCGGGAAGCGGATGCTCAGCGTCCGCGCGATTTCCAGCAGCCGCTCATGCATGTGCCGCGACAGCGCCGCCAACTGGTCCTGTGCATTCGGCTGCAGGAAGATCTCGCTATTCACGCACAGAATGGCCGCCCGTGGCGCCTGCTCACCGCCACCCACCGCCTTCGATGCCCGGCCCGGCTTCAGCCGCTGGATGAACTTCACCCACGTAGTGGGGTTCTGCAGGACGTGGCCGGCCACTTCGGCAAACACGGCCCCACGCGCAAACCAGAAGTTCGCCAGCCGCGTGGGGATGATGTTCGTTTCCTGATACACCTGGCCCGACAGCAGTTCCGGCTCCAGCCCGCTATGCACCAGCAAGCTGGTCTTGGTGCTGCCCGCCTCACCCATCACGAAGTACAGCGGCAGTTCGCTCATCTTCTGGCCCTTCGCGGATTGGCTGGCGGCCAACCGCTTCTCTGCCTCCTGCACCACCGCGATCAGTTCGTTCGGCCCCGGCCCGCCCTGCTGCACCTGCGCCGCCTGGTTGGCCTTGGCCTCCTGTTGCTTCTTGTAACGCAACAGTACCACCAACAGCGCCGCCAGCACGCCTATCACAGCCAAGCCGATCCGCAGCACCCACATGCCGGTGCCTTCCAGCCCAAACCAAACAGGCAAGAACCACGACAACACCAGCCAGACCAGCGTCACTACCCCAACCAGGATGTAGAACAGCATCGTTGAAATCCCCTTGCTCTGTCCCTGCCCGTTCATCGCGGACACCGTTGTCCGCCCGCATTCCCGTGTCCGCCCGCATTCCCGAGCGGCAACCCATTCCCGCGGTCCAGCGCCAACGCACTCATGCTCTTTACGATTTGCTGGCGGCCGCGATGAGAGTGCGCAACTCGCCGGCGCCCCCGTCCAGGACAAACCAATACACCCCGAACAGCGCCAGCACCAGCACAAACAGCCCGATCGCCGAAAACAGGAGCGGCTTCAGCCACGGGTCACCAATCTTGCGCGGCGCCACATCCCCCGCGGGAACGCTCTCCGGCGAGATCAGCATCGTGAAGGGCCGGATGCGGTTCCGCTTCTCCTCTATCTGGTTCATGATGTTGGACAGCTCTGATCCGCCACTCAGCCCGTAGCGCCCGCGAAAGCCCATCGACAGCGCCAGATGGTACACCTCCAGCACGTCGTTTACTTCCTCCGAATCCGGCTTGTTCAGCAGGTTCCGCAGGTATTGAAAAAAGAACTCACCCGCCGTGTGGTGGCCATAAAACTCTTCCTGCAGCGGCCGCCGCGGCCAGTCGTTGAACACCGGATTGCCCGAGTTCAAGATCGATTCGTCCAGCAGCGCCACCATCGCAAACTCCGCCAGCCGGGCGTCCTCCTCGCCATAACCGGAACGCTTCGCGTTTTCCTTTGACCGTCGCATGGCCTCGCGCATGATGCCCCGAAACTGCTCCGCGTTAGTCACCTGCTGGCGTTTGGCCTTCAGCCGAGCCACCACGGTGAATACCTCCTGGAAGGCCAGGGCCATGTTCTCCGGTCGCGCCAGCAGGCCCTGCCAGTGCCGGGCCGCGGTTTGGCTTTGGCTACCCATCGTTTCCCCCTTACTCAACGGAGTTCATTGGAGACCACCGTACACGGCGGCCAGGCCCGCGTCTGTTTGCGCGCCGCCTCCCTCGCCTTACGAACCACTGTCCAGAATCACCTGAACCTCAATCTCAGGATCAGGGATATCCGACGGTACGTACACCCCCACCACTTTGGTTTGCGTGAGGTGATCCCAACATGGTCCGGTCTTGGTTAGCGAAAAGTACTGCGCTTCCACCTTTTGCCGCACCGCCGCCGGGGGCACGCTCAAGTGCTGCATCGGCAAGCCCGGCAATGCGCGCCGCACCAACTCCGGCACAAACTTCTCTGAACACACCTTCACCAGTTGGTCCGTGCGCCGAATCAGGTCTGCCTCACCCACCCGGGCATGGATCCCAAACACCCACCTCGACCGTCCAAAGCAGCGGTCGTCGCTCACATCCGCCGACCAGAAATTCGGCTTCGTCTGCCGGAACTTCAGGTGAATCACGTTGCTGGGAACCACATACTCCAGGTGCCGCCGGATGTGTTCGTCCAAGCCAAGGAAGGCCACCTCCGGGTTCCGGTGGTCATACAGCGGCAACTGGCGCGGATGCGTGTCTGTGCCAAACGTGCACAATGCCCCCGCCAGCCGAGCCATCTCCTGGTACAGCAGTTCCGGATGCCCGCGCCGCGCCCGGAACAAATGTCGAAACGCCGGAATCGCCGTGTGAATAGCGTGCAGAAACCAGAACGTCGCAATGTCCCGGCCCGACATCGATTGCTGGAAGCGGCTGCCCGTCTGCAGTTCGCCGCTCAACATGCGGCTCTTTTCTTCCATCATTTCCGACAGCCGCCGCACAATCATCAGCAGCGTCTCACTGGCTGAGATATCCAGCAGGGGCGGCATGAAGTTGGAATCGAAAATGTAGTTGCCCGCCCCGTCTCGCAGAATCCGCGCCATCGGAAGCACTTCGTATCCGGCCAGATTCTCAGTTTCCAGCAGCAGGCAGAAGTTCTTCTTCCCAATGAAGACAGGCTTCTCGTCGCGGCCGGAAACCTCATCCACCATCTTCCGCTCCAACGCAAAGTAGCGCGCGCCGTTGGTGGCGGCGTCGCCGGGCAGCACGCAGTTGCGGTCGTTTTCCTTGTGCTCGGGAATCGCCAGGTACGCCATCAGCGAGGTGCTGGTAGGGGGAAAGAGTTCCTTGATCTCCCGCGTGGGCGGCACCGGATCAGCTTCCGGCATCTGAAAGGGAACCCCGTCGTGCGTCAGTCCTCGGGCGTGCAGCATAGACAGCGTCCCGTTGCGCAACGCATCGGCATCCAACTGCAACCCCGCAAAGCCGAAGCCCTCAAAAAACAGGCTTTCCGCCGTGAAGTGGATGGCGTCTTCGAGATAGCGATTTTGGGCCTGAAAATGGTGGGGTCCCAGATACATCCCCTCGGCCCAGACCACCTTACTCAGTTGTTTCATGCAATTCGCGCTTCCCCACAACCCTTGCCCAACCGGACCGCGCGCGGGCAAACCGATGCCGCTTGGCCCTCCGCCACTCCGAACGCTTCCGTATCAGTATTATATAGAGCCCATGGAAACTCCATCCTGGGAAGCGCAATTTCCTAGCCAGCCAGACCAGAAACCCGTAAAATCATAGGCATGTGGCAATGGCTTTCGGGTTTATTCGCACCTCGCGCCGAGGAGCCCGCCCGCTACCAGCCCCCCGCCTCCACCGCCAACCCCAACAAGGCCACGGATCGCCTGGCCCTCCTCCTCCAGCGTCATCGCATCGAGCTTCACCAAATCCACCGCGAACCCCTACTCAAGCACATCCGCGAGGGCCGCAAGATCGAAGCCATCAAGCTCCTCCGCACCAAGGGCAAACCCGGCCTGGGCCTGAAAGAGGCCAAAGACTTCGTAGACGCCTTTTAGCCGCATCACCCCACCGACCGCACTGCAAACCCACACCCCCAGCACCACCAGCCAGATCGTAAATTGCTTCTTCATGAGTCCTCTACCGTCCAAACTGATACCGGGGGAGTGGCCGGAGCAGCCCTCCGTGCGGTTCTTGATCCACTGGGCCCTCCGCCGAGAAGAACTGTGCGATCCCGGCCTGTGCCCCGATGCTCCGGATGAGGGTGGACGATGCGATCACTGCCCGCTCGACAAAGTAGATGAGGCGCAGAACTCAGAGAGAGGCCAATTGCTCCGACTCGTCTTCGACTTGCGCTCAGCGTTGAGACTGCATGTCCCTGTTCCACTCTGTGAAATAGGTGCTGATGAATTGCAGGCTATGCTGATTGTGGAGGACGAGCAAGAACGACGGGAACGAGAACTTGCTCGCCGTTTGCACTAGGTGTCCCAGCGCGGCACGCCAGATAGAACACTTCGCCACTCTTTGTTCCGTCTTCCGTGGTTCCGCTGGACATCGCGCTCTGCATGTAGCTGTTCAGATCCCGGTCAGCTTTTGCCATCCAGGTCTTCAGATCTTGGGGCTGGGCCAGTTGCTTCACGCGATCGCGCAAGCTCTCAATCCGCTTGTGCGAATCCCATGCCTCCGGGTAATCGCGTTTCACAGCGACCGTGTCCCACCATGTGAAAATCTGGCCAAACAGATCTATGGCATCACGTTCCTCTATGATGTTCCCCTTCGAGATTGCGAACTCTATATTTTGAAAGAAGCCGATCACGATCCACAACGGCGCACTCTTGTCGGGATGTTGGTCAGAGAATTGCTCTAGAGTCAGAGTTGGGTACTGCTTAAGTAGGCGGTGCGCTTTCGTGCGATCCTCGTAGAATTTCGAATTCCATTGCAAATTCAAGTCGAATAGAACCTTCGCCTGTTGTATCTTCTCCTCTCTTAGCTTCGTGGCCCTCTGTATATTGAGGGAGATCTGGGCCACCGGGAATAGATTGAGGATGGACAGAAGCGGGGCGACAACCCCGTTTAAGTATGCTCCAAACTGCGCCCATTCGTTTTGTTGACGACTAAAACCGAGTCCGGCAAATCGCCAACAGTACAGAGCGAATGGTAGAGCCACTAATACGACGGCAAAAATGAGAACGCGATGGGGTGTGAGCCAAGAAGTACTTTATTCGGCGTTTCCCTCTGACCTGCTCCCCGAAATCTCAACCAGCCTAAACTTGAAAAGTTGAGGAAAGGGAGGGAGCGGCGATGAAGAAGAGCCGGTACAGCGAGGAGCAGATGCACCGAGCGGTGAGACAGATGGAGGCGGGGCGGACGGCCGAGGAGGTAAGCCGGGAAGTGGGGGTGTCGAAGGCGACGCTCTATTCCTGGAAGTCGAAGCTGGGGGGGCTGGAATTGAGCGAAGCCAAGCGGCTGCAAGCTTTGGAGGATGAGAACCGGCGGCTGAAGCAGTTGGTAGCGGACTTGAGCCTGGACCGGGAAGCCTTGAAGTGGCTGATTGAAAAAAACGGCTGGAGCTCGCAGCCAGGCGCAAGGCGGTAGAAGCCCTGCGGGAGCGCTTTGCGGGGATGAGTGAGCGCAAGGCCTGCGAGCTGGCAGGGGTGGAGCGGAGCAGCTATCGTTACCGGGCCAAGAAGAACGAAAGCAATGAACGGTTGACGGCGCGGTTGAAGGAACTGGCGGCACAATACCCGCGCTACGGGTACCGACGTCTGAGAATCCTCATTGAGCGCGAGGAGACTGAGCCAGTGAACGAAAAGCGAGTGCACCGGCTGTATGGCAAGGCGGGGCTGGCGCTGCGGAAAGTGAAGCGCAAGCGTATCCGGCGCGAGCCAGTGCCACAGGTGTTGCTGACGAGGCCCCAGCAGGAATGGGCGATGGACTTTGTGCACGATGCGGCCAGGAATGGGCAGAACCTGCGATTCCTGGGCGTTGTGGACCAGTACACGCGGCAGTGCGTGCGACTGGTGGTGGACACCTCAATCCCCAGCATGCGGGTGATCCGCGAACTGGAAGCGGCGATGGCCGAGCATGGTAAGCCGG
>JALOKO010000478.1 GCA_025456495.1 Bryobacterales bacterium
CTTACCCATTTTGACGAGGCCGGAGAGCCGCACATGGTGGATGTAGGCGGCAAATCCGCCACCGTTCGCATGGCCAGGGCGCACGCCTTCGTGGCCATGCCGCCGGAGGTGCTGGCGGCCTTGCCGTCGAATCCCAAAGGAGACCCCATGCAGGTGGCGCGCATTGCGGGCATTCAGGCGGCCAAACAGACGGCTGCGCTCATCCCGCTGTGCCACTCACTACCGCTTTCGTTCGCTGAGGTGCGCATTGAGGCACAGGACGGTGGCCTGCGCATTGAATCCGAGGCCCGCACGCACGCCCAGACCGGTGTCGAGATGGAAGCGCTCACCGCCGCCGCGGTTGCCGCCTTGACGGTGTATGACATGACGAAAGCGCTTTCCAAAGCGATCGAAATTCGCGACATCTTCCTGCTGGAGAAAACCGGCGGGAAGTCTGGCGACTACCGCCGCTAATATCCGCCGGGGGCAGGGGCCTGCGCGCCATCCCCTCCCGAGGCCATTCCCAGGCGGAGCTTGGCGTCTTCCAGCATCGCCACGGTCTGCGTAGCCCCACAACGGGTGACCCCCATCGCGCGCACCTCCAGCAACCGGTCCAGCGTACGAACTCCCCCGGCGGCCTTTACCTGAACCTTCGCAGGGGAGTGTTTACGCATCAGGATGAGGTCCGCGTCCGTGGCGCCGCCCGTGCCATAGCCAGTGGAGGTCTTCACCCAGTTCACCCCAATCTCCCCGCAGATCTCGCAAAGGCGGATCTTCTGCTCTTCGGTGAGATAGCAGTTTTCGAAGATCACCTTCACCTTCGCGCCCCGCTGCTGGGAGTGGTGAACGACGTGATGAATATCGTGGCGAACATATTCCCAATCGCCACTCAATACCTTGCTGATGTTCACCACCATGTCCAGTTCAGTGGCGCCGTCGTCGATGGCCAACATGGCCTCAGCCAGCTTGATGTCAGTTTGGTGCCCGCCGTGCGGGAAGCCGATGGTGGTGCTGGGCTGCACCGTACTTCCCTGCAGAATTTCCGCGCAATGCTTCAGCGCGAAGGGCATGATGCAGACGCTGGCAACGTTGTACTCGCGGGCAATCAGGCAGCCCTTTTCCAAATTCGCCCAGGTCAGGGTAGGGTTCAGCAGTGAGTGGTCAATCATCTTGGCCACGTCTTCATAGGTGAATTCCATCTTGTTTGCGCTCCCGTTTGTTGCGTGGTTGATTACGGATGGATGGCAGCCGCCAGCTAGGGCACGAACTGCTTCAGGTAGTTGTAGCTTTGGCGCAGCGAAGCCTTACGGTTTTCCAGCGATCCCTCAAACGCGCGATCCTCTACCTCAACGCAGACGGCGCCACTGTATCCGGTTTCGGTCAAGGTAGAAAAGAACCTGCTCCAGTTGACGTCGCCAAGTCCGGGCAGCTTGGGCGTGTGATACAGGTTTGGGTAAGCCAGAATGCCCACCTCGTCCAAGCGTTCCTGGTCAAGCCGCACATCCTTGGCATGCACATGATGAATGCGGGAGGCGAACTCGCGCATCGCCTTGCAGTAATCCATGTGCTGAAACACGAAGTGCGAAGGGTCAAAGTTCAACCCGAAGTTCGCGCTGGGGATATCGTTGAACATGCGACGCCAGATAGCGGGAGAGGTAGCCAGATTCTTCCCCCCGGGCCACTCATCACGCGTGAAACTCATCGGGCAGTTTTCAATGCCAACCTTGATACCGTGCTCGTCGGCCAGCGCGATGAGGGGCTTCCAGACCTCCAGGAAGCGTGGCCAGTCGTCGTCCACGGTCTTTGCCGGGTCGCGTCCCACAAAGGTGTTCACCACGGGCACGCCCAGACGCTTGGCGGCGACGATGACGCGACCAATGTGATGCATGTAGACCTGTGCTTCACTGGCGTCGGCCACCAGGGGATTCGGATAGTATCCCAGTCCGCTAATGCTGACTCCCGCTTCGGCCATCGTCTCGCGGACGCGCTGTGCGTCATCATCGGTGAAGTCCACAACATCGATGTGGGTGACACCCGCGTAGCGCCGCTCCGCCTTGCCGGGCGGCCAGCACATCACTTCCACGGCGGAGTATCCGCTTTGCCGCGCAAAGTGGGCAACCTCGGCCAGCGAAAGGTCGGGCAGAATAGCGGTCACAAATCCAAGGCTCAACATCGATTGATCGTCTCCGTTCCGCGCGGTTGCCAGGAGCCGCGCGTCCACCATCTTACTGCAAGCCCTACGAACACTCCGAGAACCTCAGCGCCACTTGCGAGCGCCACTCGGGCGCGGAGAGGCCGCTTGCGTCTAGAATTGGGGTATGTCGTCGTTGGTCACCCTGGGTCCCCCACCGGCTTTGCCCGATGCCGCAAGCCTCCTTGCGAAGCAGGAAGCGCTGCTGGCTGAATTGCGAAAGTTAGGTAGCGTGCTGGTTGCGTATAGCGGCGGTACGGATTCGGCGTATCTGGCTTGGGCGGCGCAGCAGGCGCTGGGCCCCAATGCCATCGCGGTGCTGGCCGACTCTCACTCAATTCCGGAATCCCACAAGCGGGACGCCCGCGAGTTCGCGGCCGAGTTTGGCATCCGATATGAGGTGATCTTCACACAGGAATTCGAAAATCCTGACTATGCCCGCAACGACGGCGACCGGTGCTTCCATTGCAAGGACGAGTTGTTCATCCAAATGCAGGCCTTCGGGCAGCAAATGGGCATTTCCCAGATTGTCTACGGGGTGAACAAGGACGACCTGGGAGATTACCGTCCGGGCCAGAGAGCAGCAAAAATTCATCAGGTAGACGCGCCCCTGGTGAAGGCGGATCTCAGCAAGGCCGAGATTCGCGAGCTTTCGCGCGTCGCGGGTCTACCCACGTGGAATCGTCCCGCGGCCGCGTGTCTGAGCTCCCGTATCGCCTACGGCATGCAGGTGACTCCGGAAAACGTCAAGCAGGTGGAGACCGGCGAAGAGCAGTTGCGTGCCCTGGGCTTCCGGCAATTTCGTGTGCGGCACCATGGCGACCTGGCGCGCATTGAGATTGCGCGCGACGAGATGGAACGCGCGCTCACCATGGAAATGGCGGGTGAGTTTACGCGTATTTTCAAGGCGCTGGGCTTCCACTTCGTCACCTTGGATCTGCAGGGCTACCGGCAAGGCTCAATGAACGAATCGCTGGGCGTCGCCGTGGGCAACGGCGGTCGTTGAGGCTATCGCACCCGATCGCTTCCCGTCGCGCCGTGGGCAACCCGCTGTCCAGGACTTAGCAAACCTGGGTAGGAACTCGCTATCGTAGAAATCACATGTCGCAATCCGGCAAAGCGGTGTCGCGACGCCACCAAATTTGTCACGAATTTAACCTCAGGCTTGGTTGTGCTATCCACTTTCGGCATTGTCCTGAAATGCACTTCATCGGCACTCATTTTTACAAAGCTAATTTCTGGTGGAAATGACATCAATGGCTTC
>JALOKO010000479.1 GCA_025456495.1 Bryobacterales bacterium
CTTCCAGGGGATCTCCACGCCGCCGCCTGTGGTGAAGCCGAAGCGCGAGCCCTGGCCATAGGTATGGCGCCGTCCTTCGCGAAACGAAGCGCCCGCCATCACAAAGGGCTGCACTGGGCCGTCGCCGAAGCGGTAGCGACCCAACAAGGGCACTTCCCAGCGGGTGTATGGGCCAACACGGCTGGACTGCGACTGTTGGAATCCGCTGGCGTTGTCAGAAAGGGTGGTGGTGAGATTCCACCGATAGCTGCGCATCAGCGCGTTGACTTCCACCGAGATTCGCGAGGTAAGCTCCACCTGCACCACCGGGCCGAGGAAGAACGGACGAGAGGAGAAATCGAATCGATTGGTGGCCGTTCCGGGTCCCAGTGGGTTCGCCAGCTCAACCGTATTGGACATGCTCTGGTCGCCCAGGTAGCTGCCAACCGTGGCGCCCAACGAGACGCGCCTACCCAGCGGTTTCGTGTCCTCATTGCCGTGGTCAGTAACGCTCAGCAGAATCTCTACCTGATCTTGCCGGGTGCGGACTCGGGCATCGGTAGGGTCAGCCGCCCAGCGGGTGTAGCGCACACGAGGCATGATCGCTACACCACGGCTGCGGAAGCGTAAGCCCGCTCCCGCGGTAAATCCGTAGCCGGACGGCTGCACCAGCGTTCCCCGGTCGCCCACACGGAAAGATGGGCCGCCTTCCAGGAAGGGTTGTACCGCGCCGGACGTGAAGTGGTAGCGCGCCAGGACGGGGAACTGCACTGTGTAGATGTTGGTGGTGCTGCGTTGGACAAGGTTGCCATTCGCATCCGGGTTGAATACATCGAACGAGAGCGGCTTGGCCAGCGCGTCCAGGCTCAGGTAGAGGCGTGGTTGGATGCGAACGGCGATGGTGGGTCCACCGAACCAGGTGTTGCTTGACGACTCAAAGGGGAACCCGAATCCCAACGGGCTGTTGGCCGCGACCCTCGTTGGCTGAAAGGGCGGATTGGGGCTCCACCCCACGATGCCGCCCACCTCCACTCGCTGGGCGGGCGCGATGGCGACGCAGGAAAAAAGGAATGTAGCCAGTAACCAGAAACACCGTGATTGCGGCAAACCGCTAGCTGCGACAACTGCAGAAATCTTGGAAGACATGCACCGCTGCGTACGTTCGTGGCGAGGAGGGGGTTTCCAAAAATTCGCACCGGAATCTCCGTTTATGGGGCCTGCTGTCTACGCCACTTGGGCGACTCGTCCCTTCCAGTTTCCATGAGTTGAAGAGTCAGCGAACCCTACCGTGGATGATTCTAAAGCCACCCATGCGCGCGGATGGCCGATGGAGGGGTGGATCGGTTCCCCGCACGCGGCCACTATCTGTCCAGCACCTCAATGCGAAACCTTCCGACTCTCCGTTCGTCGTGGATCCGAAAGCGGTCTCGGGCGTTTTTAACAAGGGAAATCACGTTAGCATCTGTTTCGCCATAGTCTGAATCAACGATGACAATACGGTTCTGCGTGTCAAGGGCAGATTCAATATCGCATACGCTTTCCGCCAATTCCGGATGGATGAATTCCGAATAAGGCACTGTGCTGTTGGGCATAAGTACGATGCACCCGGATGGCTTGACAAACTGTATCGCCTGGTCCGCCGCAACTGCCCAGTTTTCGTCCTGTTTAGCCAACCAATTGAAGGAATATACTGACTGAAGCAAAATGGCAACGACGGTTAGGGTGACTGCCAGCCTCGGCTTCCGGCTGTGCAGGTGAGATAGCCCAATCCCCACCAGAACACAAAGAGGAGCCAAGGAAGCAATGACCTGCCGAATCGCGAAGAAATAACCAAAGAGCGAATCAACAAAGATAGCGAATCCTATGGGAACAAGAAACGCGATTAACCAGAAAAGCTTCTCCGAAAGGGGAAATGATTTACTCGAAAGCGAAAGGAGCAGAAGGGAAATGAGAAGCACGAATCCCAGATAACCCGCCCCCGTAAGCTCCCTGATAATAAGCAAAAGGACGCTAAGGCTGATTTGACCGGTCGAACCGATTTCTCGTATTGTTGTTTGCCAGGTACTGGAAGCATAGTGATGCCATGGAAGAAGGCAGAGAACCGGGACTGCGATTCCAATGAGGGGTCCGTACAGCCGGGGACCCGGTATTCGGGGCCGGGGGCGGGTGAGCCGGGAGCATAACTCAAAAGTGATATGACTGAGAGGGACCGCCAGAGCTATGGGAAGAGTGAGCACGGCAAGGATACTGACGATAGCGTACAGTGTGGTTAATGTACGTGATTCGTTGAGAAGTAGTTTGCGATAAATGAAATGGAGAGCAAGAGAGAAGAATACCAGAAGCAAGTATGGACGGAGTTCTATGGCATATCTTGAGATCAATGGCAAAGTGAGGAAGATGCCTGTTCCAGCGATCGCAGCAGTACGGCCGAACACACAAAGCAGTCGCCAGAGAAGGACAACACTTCCAAGGAAGGCGATGTAGGAAACAGCCCTGCCAAGAGATGATGAGTACCCGAAAAAATGGAAGAGGAAAGCATGCGGAGCATAGGTGATGGGGGTGGCGCCGGGGTTCTTAGCCACCTCAGGAAGAAAATCCTGAAGTGAAGCCGAGGCGACATTCGCATGGATTAGCTCATCCAGCCAGAGTGGTCGATTGGCTAAAAAGTAAAGAAGAACGGAAGACCATGTTGCAGCCAGTCCAACCAGGCTGAGTGACCATGGGCGCGCGGAAGAAAACCAGGCCAGGGGTGATGACATATAGAACTACCTATGGTGACTTCACTTGAAGTCACCAAGGAGAATAGCGGCCACTCTCTACACACACTTAATCAGGAGTTGCTCTGGAAACGTCTCCAAACTCCTGTAACTGCGGCTCCAGGATTTGGGCGTCGCCGACGACGACGATACTGTAGTCCTGGGGCCGGAAATAGCGGGCCGCTGTCTGCCGTAGGTCCTCCAAACTGACCGCAGCCACCCGATGCACGTACTCGTCCAGGTAATCGTCGCCCAAGCCGAGCAACTTGATTGCCGAGATCTGGTTGGCGAGTGACGAGTGGCTTTCCAGCCTCAAGACGAAGGTGCCGTTCAAATAGTTGCGAATACTTTGCAGTTCTTCCGCGGGAATCGCATCGTTTTCCAGACGGCGCATTTCGTGGTGCAGTCCGCGAATGGCGTCGCCCACCCGCTCCATGGAAACCTGCGTGGAAAGGGACACCATCCCGCTTTCCATCAACGCCATCATGGAACTGGAGACGTGATAGGCAAGGCCCTGCTTCTCGCGAATTTCCATGAAGAGGCGGGAGCTGGCGCCGCCGCCCAGCAGGGTGTTCAGCACGGTGAGCGGGAAATAATCGGGATGGTTGCGGGCGATGGCGGGCCGTCCCAATCGGACCTCGGCCTGTACGGAGCCAGGACGGTGGATGAGCGTCACCGCGGGCGGGCGCCCAT
>JALOKO010000480.1 GCA_025456495.1 Bryobacterales bacterium
GACCTTATGACGGCAGGGCTCGTCGTCGAACCGAAGCCCGCCTTCATTCAGGACGCCGGTGGGGGTGAAGCAAACAGCGCTCTCCAGGGTTGCCCCGCGGATGAGGCCCATCTCGCGCATGGCGTCCAATTCGCGCTCAAACCCGAAGGTGCGCGCGGGAGCGATGTCCCGGGCATAGCGATCCGCGCTGATGGGGAGTTCCAGGGATTGCTGGCCCACCGCCGGGTGGTCAAAAAAAATCTCACAACTCACCACCAGACCGTTGGAAGGCAGCACGGTGATCTTCTTGCCTTTGTCTTCCAAGGTGATGGGGCGACGAATGCGCAGGTAGCGACGCGCGCGGCGGGAGGCGCGTACACCCGCCTCCTCAATCATGTCCACGAAGGGCAGCCCACTGCCGTCAACAATGGGCACCTCCAGATTGTCGATATCTACATAGACGTTATCCACGCCCATGCTGGCGAAGACACTCAACAGATGCTCCGTGGTGGAGATCAACACGCCCTGCCGCATCAGGCTGGTGGCGTAACTGACGCGGGCGACGTATTTCCACTGCGCGGGAATCTCAAACAGATCCAGATCCGTCCGCCGAAAGACGATTCCTGTGCCGGGCGGCGCCGGGCGAAGCGTGATGGAAACCGGAACCCCACTGTGGAGCCCAACGCCCCGGGCGGAGACCGCCTTACGAAGGGTGCATTCAAAGCGCAAGTTTGTCATGCCCATCTTTATCTAGTGTAGCGCAAACCGCGCCCTTGAAAACCCCGTAAATCACTCAATTTACGTGGCTTATTTCCCTCGATATGTGTCATAAATACCACACGGCTGACGCGCCATGAGTACCACTGTCCCGTTTACATCCGGAACGCGGTTTCCGTTGCCGGATTAGACAGGTAACGAGTGTAAACTGTGTCGGCGGCCTGAGGCGTTCCACCGCGGGACGGGGAGCGGCGGGCCGACGCGTAGGCTTTGGCTATGATGAGGCATGGCCCGACCCACGCTCTTCCTGATTGACAGCTTTGGATTCATCTTCCGGGCTTACCATGCGCGGGCCCGCTCCAGCGCGGCGCCGATGCGCAATTCGAAGGGTGTGCCCACTGAGGCCACCTACATCTTCAACAACATGATTCGGCGGCTGCGCGACCAGTACCAGCCCGACTACGTGGCTGCAGTTTTCGAAAGCGATGGCCCCAATTTACGAAACGAACTGTTTGCTGGCTACAAGGCCAACCGCAGCGAGACCCCGCCTGACCTGCTGCAGCAAATCCCCGATATCCGCCGGGTGCTGGAGGCAATGCGCGTGGCCGTGATTGAAGCCGCCGGCTACGAGGCTGACGACGTGATTGGCACCCTGGCGCTACGGGCGTCGGCGACGATGGACGTGGTGATCGTGTCCAGCGACAAGGACATGCTGCAGTTGGTGACGCCACAGGTCACCATGCTGAACCCGATGAAGGACGACCTGCGCTACGACGAAGCGGGCGTTCTGGAATTCATGGGGGTGCTCCCCGGGCAGGTGGTGGATCTGCTGGCGCTGAAGGGGGACGCCGTGGACAACATCCCGGGCGCGCCGGGCATTGGGGACAAGGGCGCCAAGGACCTCATCCAGCAGTTCGGAAGCGTAGAGGCGGCCATCGCCGAGGCCCACGCAGTGTCTCGAAAAATGTACCGGGAGAGCCTGCAGAACCACCGCGACCAGATTCTGCTGAGCAAAGACCTGGCGCGCATTCGCACCGATGCGCCGTTGGACCTTGACCTGGAGTCCCTTCGCAGTCAGGAGCCGGATTCGGCTGCACTGGAGGCCGTCTACCGCGACCTGGAGTTCGGACGCGCGCTGCGTGAGGTGCAGACGGTGGTGGCGGATGCGCAACGGGACCTGCGAGCCATTCAAGCTCCCGGCGAGTTGGAGGCGATGGAAGCGGACATCCGGCAGGCGGGCGAGTTCTCACTGGTGCGGATAGCCAGCCCGGATCGCGACGCGCTGGAGGAGGCGCCAGCCTACTATCTGGGACTGGGGCCGGGGGTGGTGCGCAGCCTTCAGTCCTGGGCCGCCGGGAGGGTATCCAACTGGCTGGGCGACCCTGCCCTGGCCAAGATCGTTTACGACTACAAGCAACACCTGCTGGAAGAGGCCAACGGGCCAGACGCCATGCGAGGCCAGATCGACGATGTCTTTCTGATGGGCTTTCTGCTGTACGCTGATCCGTCGGCTGCCACGCTGGCCACCTTGGCCGAGAAGCGCTTCCAGCAAGCCCTTGACCCTCATCCGGCTGCCGTCGTCGGACTGCTGTGGCGTCTTCGCGATGACTTGGCGCCGGTGCTCCGCGAGAAGGAACTGGAAGGGGTCTATCGGGAGATTGATCTTCCCTTGTCGCCCGTGCTGGCGCGGATGGAAGCTACCGGCATTCGCGTGGATAGCGACACGCTGGCCGTCATCTCACAGCGGATGCAGGCGCAACTGGAGGCGCTCACCGCCGACATCCACGAACGCGCGGGACACGCCTTCAACATCAACTCGCCGCAGCAACTGGCCAAGGTTCTGTTTGAGGAACTGCGCCTGCCCGCGCCGGTGAAGACCGGCAAGGGGAAGGTCTACTCCACCGCCGCCGATATCCTGGAGGCGCTGGCTCCCCAGCATCCCATTGCCGCCCAGGTGCTGGAGTTTCGCCAGATCGCCAAGCTCAAAGGCACCTACGTGGACGCACTGCCGGCATTGATGCGTCCAGGGACAGGACGCATCCATACCAGCTTCAATCAGGCGGGCGCGGCTACCGGCAGGCTGTCCTCCTCGAATCCCAACCTGCAGAACATCCCCATCCGCACGGAGCAGGGCCGGGAGATCCGCGCAGCCTTCGTGCCCGAGCCCGGTTGGGTGTTGATGGCGGCGGACTACTCGCAGATTGAACTGCGGCTGCTTGCCCACCTCTCCGGTGACCCGGTCCTGATCGACTCGTTCCGCAAAGGAGAGGACATCCACACACGAACCGCCGCCGAGGTGTTCGGGGTGATGCCAGGGCTGGTGAACGCGGAGATGCGCCGTAACGCCAAGGCGGTGAACTTCGGCATCGTCTACGGGCAAACCGCGTTTGGCCTGGCAAGCCAGTTAGGCATTCCCAAGAAGGAGGCCGAAACCTACATCGATAACTACTTCCGTCGCTACCAGGGGGTGAGCCAGTGGCAGTGCTGGGAGAGTTACCTGGTGCCTCATGAAGCGCTGCAGGGCACTGCCAGGCCGCACAAGTCAGTGAGGGGCTGAGGGAGGCGAGGTGAAGTAGGGAGCAGTGCAGGGTGCAGCATCTTATCTCATACTGACTCTGTCCAGCCGTTGTGATTGGCAGTGAGCCTCTCTCATGGCGTTGGCTTGTTGTGGCCGTGATGCTGTGCCTGAGGCAGGCTGACGGTGCTGCTGGATGAGCTGGGCT
>JALOKO010000481.1 GCA_025456495.1 Bryobacterales bacterium
CCACCAAATCGTTGGGCACGGTCAACGCGCAACAGGCAGCCATGGATGAGGACTTCTGGTTCCACGTCCGACACGCCTTCACGGTGGACCGCACCTTCATCAACTTGAACAACGGTGGGGTTTGCCCCAGCCCGCGGCCAGTGCAGGATGCCGCGCGACACTACCAGGAGTTTGCCGACATGGGGCCGTCGCATCACATGTGGCGCACGCTGACGCCCAACCTGGAACCTGTCCGTCGCGAACTGGCGCGTACCTTCGGCAGCGATCCGGAAGAAATTGCCATCACGCGCAACGCCAGTGAAGCCCTGGAGATCGCCATCCTGGGGCTTGACCTGAAGGCCGGTGACGAAGTGGTGACAACCACCCAGGATTATCCGCGCATGCTTACCACCTGGGACCAGCGCGTGCGCCGTGAAGGCATTGTGCTGAAGCAGGCCAAGTTCCCGGTGCCGCCTCCCGGCATGGACTACCTCTACAAGATCATTGAGGAACAGGTCACGCCGCGCACGAAGGTCATCTCACTGTGCCACATCACCAACCGCACCGGGCAGATCTTTCCCATCAAGCGGATTTGTGACATGGCCCGGCAACGGGGCATCTTCACGATCATCGACGGGGCACACGCGTTTGCGCACTGGCCTTATACGATTGATGAACTGGGCTGCGATGCCTATGGATCCTCGCTGCACAAGTGGATGACCGCGCCCGTCGGCACGGGTTTCCTGTACGTCAAGCGCGACCGCATCAAGGACATCTGGCCCCTGATGGCGGCCACTGAGCGGCAGCGCGACGACATCCGCAAGTTCGAGGAAATCGGCACCCATCCGGTGGCCAACCGCAACGCCATTGCCGAAGCCGTCATCTTCCACCACAGCATTGGAGGGGAGCGCAAGGCTGCCCGCTTGCGCTATTTGCGCGCCCGCTGGAGCGACCGCCTACGCAAGTATCCGCAGGTGAAGCTGTACACCTCCGACGACCCGGAGCAAAGCTGCGGTATCGGCACCATTGACGTGGAGGGGATGGACCTGGGCAAGATTGCCTCGCACCTCTACGCCAAGTGGCGCATCGTGACGACGAACTCCGGCACTCAGGACGAGTATCGCTGCATGCGGATCACGCCCAACGTGTACACCACCGCGATGGAGGAGATCCTCACTAAGGGACTGCCTGCCTGAAGCTCCGGTTTGCGAACGCCGCCAAAGAAGGAAGCCCCCTGGAAGGGCCGGGGGCTTCCTGGCGCACCGCCGAGGGGCGGCTTGCTGGCGATCCCTTGCCTTCTATGCTTTGCTTCCTATTCCTCGGCGGACTTGCTGGATAGGCGAAGGGGTGGAACCCAGCGCAATCGGGGCTTTCCCTGGCTGATGACCGAAGGCCAGTCGCCATTTTCCCAGCCGGATCGTCGGACGCCAAGAACGCAGTGTACTCCGCCGTTTTTTGTGAGTACTTCCCGGGCGAACACGGCCACTACGCGATAGCCCTCCGGCAGCGTCCGTTGAAAGCGCCGCAGCAACTCAACTTCCGGCTCCCCCAGCCCGAAAATCGGTGTCAACAACTCATTGCCCAGGCCCAGAAAATTCACGTAGCTGATGCCCGCCCAAGCGACTTGCGAGACCCGTCCCTCGCCGATGAGGGGTGCTTCCGCGATGCGGAAACCTCGTTCAGCCAAGCCCAGCTTGAGCTTTGCAAGACGCTGCATGCGACTCAGGTCAGTTTGGGCGATTTGGCTGGCGACAATCCCCAGTAGCGCCTTTGGCAAGGGCTCATCAGCAACCGCTGCCGTGGCTGCCGCCGCCCAACGCTTGGCCAGCGCCGGGTCAGTAGCCAACAGCTTCTTCAGGCCCGCCGTGTTTGTACACTGGCTGTAATCGTCGGGGCAGTGGCGGGAGGCATAAGCCGCGGCCTCTGAAAGTGCTTTCGTATCCAGTGGACGCGGCCATTCCTGGTGGACGTCCAGCGCCTGCTGCAGCAGGCTGATGATGTCTTCGCGGGCCGCCGCTACAATGTTGTCGGGCGCCGCATGCAGGCGCTTCAGTTCCGTGAGCACCGGCAGGTTCCCATGGTTCTGAATCAGGATCGCCAGCGCCTGTCGGCTGAGATTGAAATTGCCCGTGACGGGGGACGCGATCACGGCTGTCTTCCCGTCGGGCAGGAAGTTCAGCGCGTAATCCACGTGGGAGGCGATCTCTCCTGCGTAGACAGCGGCATCGGCGCCGAATTCGCGCATCAGCACATAGCCGTACTCCTCGGTTGAAAGCGCGTCGCCCCAATAGAGCTTGGCTGCATCGCCGAAGTAGAGGGTGAGTTGGGATGGCTTGCCCGGGTCGCGCGCCAGCATCAGGTCCCCGCCGTCCCAACTGAGCCGGGAGCGGATCCACCGGGGCCGCTGCATCGAATCCAGCAGCGGGTCCAGCTTTGGCCCATTCTCTGGGTCGCCCTCAAAGGTGTGACGGGGGATGAGCACCACATTCTGGTTCCCCGCGCTGCCGCTCTTCAGGAAATCCTGCGTCCACGCACTGGGCTGCTGGAGCGGGTGGCCTTGCAGCACCACACGTTGGCCTTGCGCGCCAAAGTGATGCGCAACGGCGTCACGCTGCGCGGACGCATCCAATTCCAGCTTTGTTTGCAAGCGCAGCACCCGGGAACGAAAGGGGCGAGACGCTGCCGCTTTGGCGATATCGAGACTGCTGCCCGATCCGCCACCGGCGGGAATAAAGAAGCTGCGGGAATCGACAGTGAAGACCAGTTCATCAATCGGATCACTTTCCGCATGCGCCTGGAATTCCGGGATGGTTGGTTGATACCAAACATGACAGTTCCGGCCTCGTTCGCGTTTGACCAAGGTTGGCGAGAACGGCGCCTTGTGATGCTGAAAATATCCGGTTAATATTTCTGCATCTTTTGCGCAAGCATATTGAATGGACCCGGACTCGATGGCATCGCGGAATTTGTTCTGTATCTTAATGGGACGGAAAGAAACGGCAGATTCTGTTTCCGTGGCGGCGGTCACTGGCTGATTGGCGAAACCGTTTTGTGCAGGCAGTGACTGTGTCAGGAGGGGCTGGGCAAGCAGGAGCAGCAGCGCGGTCGCCTGGATGAGCAAATGCGCCCTTGTAAACGCTCTGCGCGCGCCTTGGCTGGCCGCTGGCGCTTGCGCGCTGTAGAGGCGATGAGGTAGCTCGAGTTGCGTGATGGTATTGAGTTGACGAACCTTCATGTCTAGTGCCTGCTGGCGCCTACCTTGCCGCCAGCCGATGCGTTTATCGGAGTTGTCCCTGTAGAAGTCGGCAACGTCCCAAGTCAAAATCGGTGAATACAGCTCATTGAAGACCCAGACGAGATGTACCGATGAATCCTGCAGGTTGAAAATATGAAAAATCAGGAGCAGTGATCGCCGCTTAGTAAATAGGACGGATCGTATTGGGTGAAGGTTATGTAGCCAAAGTTAATTAATAAAAGTACGTTATTTCATTTCACAGGGAAGTGAGGAGCTCTTCGGCAATCCTAGGCTTCGCACGGCTGGTTTGGGGGAGAGGGCGGCCTGGATGCGGGCGCGGCTTGGATGCGGGCGCGGCTTGGATGCGGGCGCGGCCTGGATGCGGGCGCGGCTTGGATGCGGGCGCGGCTTGGATGCGGGCGCGGGCTGCAGTCAGAGCGTGAAGAGGCGCGTCGTGAGCGCGATTGAGGAACTCGGGCAGGCGGGGATGGTGCTGGTCAGTCGCGGCCACGTTCCTTGGCGGACGAAAGCTTGGCGACCATCACGGCAACCAGCGGGCAGGCTTTCTATTCCTGGTCGATGCGGTGATTGGAATCCAGGAACAGCCAGCAGATGGCGCCCAGGAAATAGACGCCTACGGAGACGAACAGGGCCAGGTTCCAATTCTGGTTTGACCAATCCAGGATCAGCCCCACCACCAGCGGCGCTAGACCACCGGACAGATTGCCCATCATGTTCATTGACCCGGAAACGGACCCGGCAAAGCGGCCGCCAATGTCCATGCAGGCGCTCCAGGCGGAAGGCACGGTGAGGTCGTTGGTGAAGCTGGACATACCCATGGCGACCATGGCGAGGATGGGGTCACTCAAGAAAGCAGCAGCCGTGAGGAAGCTGGCAGCGGCGGTGAGAGCGGCGGCGCTCACCCAACGGCGGGCGATGCCGACGTCGCCGGTATGCTTTGCCACATAGGCCACCAGATAGCTGCTGGCCAGGCAGCCGATTCCCCCCAGGAAGAGTGGAAGGCCCGCCAGGAGAGCGCTTTGGGCGAGTTCCAGGCCACGCGCGTTCCGCAGGTAAGTGGGCAGCCAGGTGATGTAGAAATACCAGCCCCAGGACACACAGAAATACTGCGCCCACAACAGCCAGATGTCCTTGCTCTTCACCAGTTGGCTCCAGGGGACATGGGGGTTGCCGACGGCATTCTTTTCCGCATCTTCCAGCAGCGCCAGTTCAGCGGCATTGATCCTGGGGTGCTCACTGGGTTTATCGCGATACCACCAGACAAAGACGACGGCCCATACCAC
>JALOKO010000482.1 GCA_025456495.1 Bryobacterales bacterium
GGCTGACCATCCGGCGCAACGAGCGGGACCTATGGGAAATCACCGGCCAGTTGCGGCGCGGCGAAGAGCGCCTGGCCGTGGATGCCCCCTCGCTGTTCCTACCCTCTGGATTGCTGATGACGGGCAACCGGCTGGCGCGATTCGGCGATTCCTCCACCGAGTCCTGGGTGCGGCACTTCCGTTCTGAGAAGGCCATCACTTTCATGGATCGCGACCGCGACGACGTCTTCCGCTTGCTGCTGGACGCCCCGGTGCTGCCCAACCTGGATGTGGACGCCGAGCTGGCCTTTGAACAACACCAAGGCCAACCGCGCTTCGGCCTCCGCTTGCAGGAGAATGCCAAAGCCTGGCAGGGGGACCGGTTGGACGCCGCGCTGCTGGCAGACTACGGCATCGGCTACCAGCAGGTGACCCCCGGCGGCGCTCGCGGATTCTGGATCGCGGAGCAGCGCCAGTACCTGCTGCGGGACCGTCAAGCCGAGGGCGAAGCGTTGCAGAAATTGCACCTTTGGGGCGTGCGCTCACAAGGCCGCGACTCCTTCACCGGCAGCGTCTCTGCCAAGGCGATGCCTAAGCTGGTGCGCGAACTGGTGGCTGAGGGCTGGCACGTGGAGGCGCATGGACAGGCCTTCCGCCGCGCGGGCTTTACGGGCCTCAGCGTCACCACCGGTATCGACTGGTTTGAACTTCATGGCGAGGTGGATTTCGAAGGCCAAACTGCAGCCCTGCCCGAGTTGCTGGCGGCGGCCAAACGTGGCGACGGCATGGTGCGGCTGGGAGATGGCAGCTTCGGCATGCTGCCCGAGGAATGGATCCAGCGCTTTGCCCCCTTGGCAGCTTTGGGACAGGCCGAGGCCGATCATGTGCGCTTCCGCGCCAACCAGGCTGCCCTGCTGGACGCACTGCTGGCCGCGCAGCCTCAGGTGGATGTCGACGCTGCCTTCCAGCAGGTGAGGGAACGCATCCGCAGTTTTCAAGGTGTGCAGCCTGCTGTCCAACCACCTGGCTTCCAAGGCAAGCTCCGCGACTACCAATTGGAGGGCCTGGGCTGGATTGGGTTCCTGCGTGACTATGGCTTTGGCGGGATCCTCGCCGATGACATGGGCGTTGGCAAAACGGCACAGGTATTGGCTGCCCTGGAGCAGCGTCGCACCGGCATGCACGGCCCATCTCTGGTGGTGGCGCCCCGCTCACTCATCTTCAACTGGATGCAGGAGGCCGCCCGCTTTACCCCGGAACTCAAGCTGCTAGACCATACCGGGACGCAGCGCGACGCTTCCCGCATGGATGATTGCGACCTGGTTCTCACCACCTACGGCACGCTGCAACGCGACATCTCTACCCTCACGAAACGGCCCTTCGACTACGTCATTCTGGACGAAGCACAGGCCATCAAGAACGCCACCACCATCTCCGCGAAAGCGGTCCGCCTGTTGAAGGCCAACCACCGCCTGGCACTCAGCGGAACCCCGGTTGAAAACCACCTGGGCGAGTTGTGGAGCCTGTTTGAGTTCCTGAATCCAGGCATGCTGGGCGAAGCCAAGGTGCTGAAGATGAGCGGCGGGCTCGCCCGCAATCCGTCCCCCGAAACCCGCCAATTGCTGGCCACCGCGCTGCGCCCCTACATCCTTCGTCGCACCAAGCAGCAGGTGGCGCGTGAGCTGCCCGAGAAAACGGAACAAACGATCTTCGTAGAACTGGAAGGCGAGCAGCGTCGCAAGTACGATCAGTTGCGCGACCACTATCGCGCCCGCCTCTTGGGCAAGAGCGCTCCTTCCGCCAACGGTGGCGCCAAGGGCGCCAAGGACTGGAACAAGATGAAGATCCAGGTGCTGGAGGCCCTCCTGCGTCTGCGCCAGGCGGCCTGTCACCCTGGGTTGCTTGATCCGAAGCAGGCCGCTGAGCCCGGGGCAAAATTCACTACCCTCATGGCCCAGCTTCAGGAACTCCGTGTTGAGGGCCACAAGGCGCTGGTCTTCTCGCAATTCACATCCCTGCTGGCCCTACTTCGCCAGCGCCTGGACACCGAGGGCTTTCAGTACGAATACCTGGATGGCCAGACGCGCGATCGCCAAGCTTGCGTTGAGCGCTTCCAGACTGACCCTTCCTGCCAGCTTTTTCTCATCAGCCTGAAAGCAGGCGGCCTGGGACTGAACCTGACTGCCGCAGGCTACGTGTTTCTGCTGGACCCCTGGTGGAACCCCGCTGTCGAGGCCCAGGCCATTGACCGCGCGCACCGCATCGGCCAAACGCAGAACGTCTTCGCCTATCGCCTCATCGCCAAGGGAACTGTCGAAGAGAAGGTGCTGGAACTCCAGAAGACCAAGCGTGAGTTGGCCGACGCCATCCTCAGCGAAGACAACAGCCTGCTGCGCGACCTGAAGCGCGAAGACCTGGAATTGCTGCTGTCCTAGCCGGCTTTCCTATTTGTTTCGCCAGCAATAGAATGCCGGCAGCCCGTGGTGCTAAGCTCACGGATACGGCTTCCATCCTGGGCTTGTTGCCGCCCGGACCGCATGCGAAGGAAAACTGGCCAGTGGCCCTCTTGCGTGAATCACCTGTCTACGTGGAAACTCAAAGTCATTGAACAAAGGGATACTTGATGGATTTTCAAAAGTTTCAATCCGAAGTTCAGCTTCTGAAGAAATTCGCAGATGATCTGGAGGAACTGCACGGGGCTTTGATGCTGATTGGGCTGCAAAACCTTGGCGCCTACGATCAGGCATTCATTGAGGATATGGCAAAGATTCTCAATACTGCAGCAGGGCCGCTGGCCGGGAAAGAGGCGGAGTTTCGCGAGTACTATCACAATCGATTCGTAAAACTTCGTAATGTAGTATTCCAGGGTAACATCGCGGATGTTGCGATTGATTATGGAAATGGAGTCGGGAAAGCGATTCAATGCAAGTCCACACTGGAAGACGGATGTGCCGCAATCACCAACATGATTGCCGACGCGGCGAACCAACTAACCGGGGAACGCGGAGAAACGCCACGCGCCGGAGACCGATGGGTGATTGATTTGACAGTGCGCAGCCCAACGAATCCCTGGCCTTTTAGCCACAAGAATACCTATGGCACGAAGAGCCTGAACGAATACAAGACCCAGGCAAGACAAACCGTCCTGGATGCGGTAAAGACCTATGCCCATGGCGCCAAAGGAATGAGTGTTGGAACACTAGGCAGGTTGACGGATACCACAGGATTAACCGTAAACAAACTGTCGGTCAAGAACACCCGTGTGACAGCAACGAATGCACTTGGAGCTGCTGTTGCCATGCAAACGCTTACGGTAAAGATCAGGTATGACTTTCCGTACCCACTGGTGGGTCAGCCGTTGGGATCGACGAAACTCAAACTAGCGGCATTCGAAGTCATGCGCAACGGCAACAATTTAACTGTTTCTGATAATCGCA